>CALWNV010000066.1 GCA_944382895.1 uncultured Clostridia bacterium
ATGCGCTCGTCCGCACTGAGAAATTCAGGCTTTGACACAATGAGGATGTTTTTGCCGTCAGTTTTTCATCCGCTTGCAGTCTGTGCGGGGATCCGGGAACAAACGGTCAAATGATATTGGAAAAAACCGCTGTTAAAAGCGGTTTTTATGTTGTTGCCGTGTCAGTTGTTTATGAGAACCTCGTCAAGAGCGCGTTTAGGTACATAGTGGTTGTTTTGTTTGTCGCGGTAATATTTTACGTCGCCGTTTTCGCCGGGCTCGGTCAGGATGATATTTTCATCCGGTTTGCCGAACGCGACGATAAGGACAGGAATAAGGTTTTTTGGGAGAGAAAGCGCGGCTTTTACTTTGTCAGGGACAAAGTTGCCTATCATGCAGCCGCCGTATCCCATGTCGGTGGCGCATAAAAGCATAGTCTGTGCCGTTATACCCACGTCTTTGTAAAAACGCTCCGCGTTCTCCGCAATATCCGTATCGTGGCAGATAACGATAAACGCGGTGGGACGATGACCTTCAAACGGAAGATCGAGTTCGGGAAGCTGCCTTGCCCATCCGGTAAGAGGCTGTATGACTGCGTTTTGCTCTTTCGTGAATGAAATAAAATATTTCAGGGGCTGGATGTTTACGCTTGAGGGACACAGCCTCGCGCAGTCGACTATCTCGAGCATCTTTTCGCGCGGGATCATCACGCTTTCGTCAAAACCCCTGTAGCTTCTGTTCTTTTTTACAAGTTCGTGAAAATCCATATTCAGCTTCCTTTCGGCGTTTTGTTATAACAAAAAACCCGGACTTGTGTTTCCGGGTTTCTGGAGCTGGTAGTCAGAATCGAACTGACGACCTCATCATTACGAGTGATGCGCACTACCGACTGTGCAATACCAGCGTGTGCGGCGGACGTATCCCGCCGTTTCTCAAAGCCAGAACATTATAGCATACTTTTCGGGAAATTGCAAGCACTTTTTATAAAATAATTAAATTTTTCGCGCTTGACGCGAGATTTTCGCATCCGTCGCGCCTGAGCACGACGCAGTCTTCTATCCTGACACCGAACTCTCCCGGAAGATACAGACCGGGTTCAACGCTCATTACCGCGTTTTCCGGAACAGTCTCGTCACACAGGGGTGAGAAACGCGGCTCCTCATGCACCTGCAGACCTAAGGAATGACCAAGCCCGTGCCCGAAATACTCACCGAGGTTTTCACGGCTGAATATGTCAGAAGCGATTTTGTGCATCTCGCTTCCTTTTACCCCTGCCTTGGCGGCGCTGAGGGCTGCGAGCTGTGCCTCAAGCACCAGATCGTATATCCTCTCCTGTTTTTCGGAAACGCTTCCGACCGCAAACGTCCTTGTCATATCGCTGCAATAGTCGTTGAGCGTCGCGCCGTAGTCGATAGTTATGAAATCTCCGTTTTCGACCGGTTTATCGGTCGGGACGGCATGCGGCATCGCGGTGTTCGCGCCCGACGCGCATATTATGGAAAACGGCATTTCTCCCGACCCGTTTTTACGCATCTCGACCTCAAGCTCAAACGCTATCTGCTTTTCGGTCAGCCCGGTCTTCCATTTACCGGAGATAAAATCGAGGATGTGAAGAAAAGCCTCGTCGGCGATTTTCTGCGCTGCGCGCATGTATCCGAGCTCTTCCTCGCTTTTTTGCACGCGGAGACCGTTTATTTTTTTATCGGCGCATATGAATTCAGTATCCGGGCACGCGCGGAAAAAAGACTCCGCCGCTGTGTAACTGAGATATTCACCCTCAAAAAAAACCCTTTCGATCTCACGGGGAAGATACGCTTTCAGGGTCTCGGCGTGGGTCCCCTCGAAAAGCTTTACGTCGAAAGACCTGTCCACCTGCGATTCAGCGGCGGTGATATATCTGAAATCAGTGAAAAAAAGCGCTTTCTCCTGCGTTATGAGAAGCATCCCGTTTGACGTGTTCATATTTGTGAAATATCGTCTGTTTTTCGGGGCCTCGATAAGCGCGGCCTCGTTGTTTTTAAGAAGATTTCGCAAAAGCTCGATCCGGCTCATGTTTCCTCAGCATCCTTTTGTAAAGTGTTTTTTATATTTGGCTTCCCTTGTGCGTTTCATTTTGACGTACCACATGCTCTGGTTGCCCATAGGGTCCACAAGTATTGATTTTATTCCCGCGTTGCAGGCGGCGCGTATGTCCGTGAACAGCTGATCACCGACAAGCGCGACTTCCTCTTTTGGTGTATTGATGACTTCCGCGCCCCGGAGAATCTTGAACGCGAAAGGTTTCATCGCCATGCTGATATACGGTACTCCTATCCTGTGCGCGAACTGTGAGGTCCTTTTTTGAGTATTGTTGGATATTATGCATACCGGTATGTTGTTTTTTTTCATGCTGTCAAGCCAGGATATGAGCTCATTGTTTATATCCTGCTGGTTATGTCCGACAAGCGTTTCGTCAAGGTCACAGAGCAGCCCGGTTATCCCGTGCTTTTCGAGAAGCTCCGGCGTGACGTCGTGAAACGATGAAAGATATATGGTGGGACGTAGTTTTTTATTCATATTACCTCTTATTGAAAATCATAAAATAAGGACTGCCGTGTGACAGTCCCTGGGTTTTATTTGTATTTACGTTTACGAGCTGCCTCGGATTTCTTCTTGCGTTTTACTGACGGTTTTTCGTAGTGCTCGCGCTTTCTCAGCTCAGAAAGAACGCCGGATTTTGCACATTGCCTTTTGAAACGACGGAGCGCGTTGTCCAAAGACTCGTTTTCTTTTAATTTAATTTCAGACATTTCAACTACCCTCCCATCGTATCTCAATTTACGGCACAATAAGATTATACACGATTTCAAATCAAATGTCAAGTGTTTTTTTATAAATACGCCGAAATCTTTTTTACATTTTTCGGGTGTCGTAAAATTCTCGCAATAATGATGTTTCGGAAAGATACGACGGATCAAACGCCTCAAAGTTGTCGAGACGCGCGGACATACTTTTTGCCGCCGCGAAATAACAGCTGCTTTCAGGCACGGCGTTCAGAAGCGTTTTAGCCTGATCCCTGAAAAGACATGGCTCAAACGCATAGGTGCTGTCTATACGAAAATCGGCGTATTTTGATGAGGGCCGGATATACAGGTCTTCGCCTTTGCATACGGCAGGCCACATTTTAAGCGTATCCTCCGCGTCCGAGCCCCTTGACCAGCTGTCCCTGACCATCCTGCGTATCAGCCGCGCCTGTCTTTTAGTGAGGCATATCCTGTTACCGACGGCGAAGCCGCTGTGCGGGCTTACGTAGACATTCAGTATCTCGTTCCCCGGAAGGCTTTCGCGTATCTCTCCGTTGAGCGCGTGTATCCCCTCAATGATGACTATATCGTTTTTGCCTGTTTTTATGAATGCCGCGTTGTCTTTACGCTGGCCGGTTATGAAATCGTATTCGGGAAGAGATGTTTCTCCCGTTTCGATAAGCGAAAGTATGGCTTTGCGGATCATTTCAAGCTCCAGCGCCTCTATCACCTCGGCGTTTCGCTCGCCGTCAACTATGGGCATGGTGGAGCGGTTTTTATAAAAATTGTCCAGTGAGACCACGTCCGCGTTCCGGCCTTGGTTTTCAAATTCTTGTTTCAGCTTCAGCGCGGTCGTTGTCTTCCCGGAGCCGGACGGCCCCGCAAGCATCAGTATCCGTTTGTCTTTCGCCGCCTCCGCGGCGTTTCTCAACTGGCTGTGGTAATTGTTTTCCGCTGCCCCGGCCGTTTCTTCCGGAAAACGTCTGACCGCCTCATTGATCGCTTCTACTTTATAGAAATTTTTTTCGTCTTTAAGTTGCATGGTGTACCTCATTTATATAATTATACGCAAATTTCGTGTTACATATCCGTTTGAAATCCTTTTTGCCGATATCGAGTTTTGTGGTGGCGTTCGCGCCCGCGGCAATTATAGGCTGCAGGTCATCCATCATGTATATGTTGTAAAAACACTGCTTCCCGGGCTGTGAAAACCCGACGTTCTCACAGTTGCCCAATGTGTTTTTCTGCCTGTAAAGATAATAGGGGAGATAGCCGGAGCTTTCACACAGTTTTTCGGCGAGAGTGATCATCTCAAACGTAAGACCGGACTGAGCGACAGGGTCGACGGAATGCTCTTTTGTGAAATCGGAGGCTTTTTTGAGATACAGTGAATGGACCGTGATGTTTTGTGGGGCCATATCCTTTACGCGACAAAGGGAACGCTCAAAGCTTTCCACGGTATCAAGGGGAAGCCCTGCTATAAGATCCACATTGATATCAAAAAGTCCGTACGCCAGCTCATACGCCCTGTAAAAATCATCAACGGTGTGGCCGCGCCCTATCGCTTTCAGGACCGGTGGTTCAAGCGTTTGAGGGTTTACGCTTATTCTGGTCACGCCGTATTTCTTAAGCGTTTTGAGTTTTTCGTCGGTGATGGTGTCCGGACGTCCCGCCTCGACGGTGTATTCAATAAGGCCGGACAGATCGAGGGAGTTTCTCAACTGTCCCAGTATCAGCTCAAGCTGATCCGACGACAGGACAGTAGGCGTCCCGCCGCCTATATACAGGGTGGTTATTTTTATTTTGTGTTCTTTTATGAATTCCGCTTTACCGCGTATCTCGGCGCATAGTTTTTGTATATACGGAGCGATATGCCTGCCCTCGTTTTGCGTGGAAGCGGAAACAAACGAGCAATACCGGCATCTTGACGGGCAAAAGGGTACGGATACGTAAAAACCCGCGTCGTTTTCGCCGAGCGCCTCGAGCGCAGGCTCTCTGTTGCGGAGTACGCTCTCACACAGCCTTATCTTCTGGGGCAATACCATATAGTCGTTTTGAAAGATATCAGCCGCGGCGCGTCCGGAATTTTTTATAAGCTTTTCATAAAATACCGCGGGTTTTATCCCGGTCATTATACCCCACGGCGACGATCTTCCGGTGGCTTTTTCCAGACAAAGATACACGGCTTTTTTTACCGCGAAACGTTCCTTGTCGAATTTTTCGCATATCTGCTGTTCGGCCTCATATTTTTTCCCGTTTTCCTCAAAAACGGCTTTGACTGAATCCGGAGTCGCCGTTACTGTAAGGACCCTGCCCGTATCGGCGGAAAAGTTCTCACACGGGAAAAACGTCTGGCACAGGCTCTGGACGTCATAACGGTAAGCCGTCCCGATCAAAGACACAAGCATTTTTTCAGTACCGGAAAGACCGCGTCCGCTATACGCGCAAAGCCCAGGTCTGTCGGATGGTTCCTGTCTACGGTGCAGCAGTCTCGCAGATGCTCACCGAATATTTTTGAGCCGTCGATGAAATATACGTTTTTATCTCCGGAGCGAATCGCGTTCTCATATGTTTTATATATCACTTTTTTTCTTGCCTCGCCGTCTGCGGGATTGTCGTCATAGTCCGGTTTTGTCAGGATTATCACAGGCGTGTCGGGGCGCTCGGCGCGGTAGAGCCTGAAAAAGTTTTCATGTGTCTGGCTCAGGTGTTCCGCCCCGGACGCGTTATGGTCGTAATCCATCACAAACGCGGCGGCGTCATGCTGTGCGATAAGTTTCGCTATCATCGGCTCTCCGAGACAGCTGCCGGAAAACCCGAGATCGACAGTGTTTATATTGAGCAGCCTGCTGAGAATATTTATATAGTTGTTGCCGGGGTGCGACGCGCATCCGCCCTGCGTGATCGATGACCCGTAGAATATCACGGGCTTTTCGACGGCGAACGGCTCAGGCTCCGATATCTCCGCGTCCGGGCATAAGCCTATCCTGAAGGATTTAAGCCCGCTGTAGAGAGGAAAATTCACGGTATAGTCGTGTACGCATCTGTCGGTCAGTTCGGTTTGGACAAAATCGCCTTTCCTGTCGTTCCAGATAACGTGCCAGTAGCGTTTTTCGGTACCGCTGCCGATATAGATATCGGCGCCGCCTACCGCGTTGTCGGGCATATGGTTCATATACTCGGGATCGTCGAGGACCATATGTACCCCGATCTTTTCCGAATCCGTCCTGAATGACGCCTGCACGCCCGCGGTATGCGCGGAACGCCTTTTTATCCCGGGATTGTATTCTTCGGTGAACTCGTCGTCCATGCGGTGGTAATTTTTGTTTTTGTCTTTCCACAGAAGCCCGGTAAGCCTTATCCGCGGTGTGTCAAGGACCTCAAGATATACCAGACCGTCTTCCGCCGGTGCGATTCCGGGATATAATTCATTTATTTTCATTCTTATATCTCCTTATATAATATTCAACAAACTCATTATGGTATTTCTCTTCCCGGACATTTGTCAGGGGCCCGTGGCCGGGACAAAGCACAGTGTCTTCCGGAAGAGTCATTATGCGTGAGAGGGAGTTTGCCATATCGGCTTCGTTACCTCCCGGGAAATCCGTTCTCCCGACGGAGTTTTTGAATATAAGATCCCCGCAGAAGAGAACGCCCTCGGCGTAAAAAGCGCACTGCCCCGGAGTGTGGCCGGGCACTTCAAGAACTTCAAAAGAGTATTCGCAGAACGCGATCCGGTCGCCGTCGGAAAACGTGTCCGCGATATCGTATTTTCTTTTTTCGAGATACGGGAAAATATTGTACGGGGCGGATAAAGCCCTGTTCTCAATATATATTTTATCTTTTTCGCTTATATATACGGGCGCGGAAAAAAGACAGCAGTCGTAAAAATGATCCATATGCCCGTGGGTGAGAAGTATCTTATCTATATCGAAGCCGCGGCAGGCTTCAAGTATCCTGTCTTGCTCAAACGCGGGGTCGATAAGCATGACACGGCGCTCCCTGTCGCTGAAAACCGCGTAGCAGTTCGTTCCGTCAACGTCTATGAGAGTGTATTTCATAATTCCTCCGATCTTAAAACGAGAGTGACAGGCCCGTCGTTTGTAAGCGTGATCTTCATGTCCGCGCCGAACACTCCGGTGACGACTTTCGATGTTTTTGAGAGCTGTGTGGCAAATGCCTCGAACATCGGCCGGGCTTTGTCCGGAGGCATGGCGGGGGTGAAAGACGGACGTTTGCCACGGCGGCTGTCCGCGCAGAGCGTGAAATTCGGCACAAGGGCAATCTCCGCCCCGATATCGTTTGCCGACAGGTTCATTTTCCCGTTTTCGTCCTCAAATATCCGCAGACCTTCGCATTTTTTCACAAGCTTCCCGATATCCGCTTCCGTATCGGTCACAGAAATGCCGAGCAGGATGAGCAGCCCGCGCTTCGTTTCGCATCTGGTCTTTCCGTTTATGACTACACGGCATCCGCTTACACGTTGTATAACCGCGGTCATCTTTGCACGCTCCTTTTGATATTTATCACGTCTTGAATCTTTTCAAGCTTTTTAGCGATAGTCTGTAGATGATCAAGCCCGTGCACGTCTATTACGATATTTATTTTTGTGCATCCGTCCGTCATGGTCTTGGTCGTCATCGAATGTACGACTACCCGCATCGAGGTGAGGACAGACGTGATGTCAAGTATAAGATCTATCCTTGATATGGCCGTAATCTCCAGGCACGCGGCGAAATATCCGTTGCTTGTGCCCGCCCATCTCACGGAAACTATACGTTCCGGATCCGCTTTTTTCACGTTGGGACAGTCTGATTTATGCACAGAGACACCGAATCCGCGGGTGACAAACCCGACGATATCGTCACCGGGCAGGGGAACGCAGCATCCCGCGAGCCGTACGAGACAATCGTCGAGGTCTTCCACTATCACCCCGTTTACCGCTTTGCGCTCCTTTAACGGCGCCTGCGGCTTGACGGTCTCTTTTTGCTTTTGCAGGCGGGTATACTCATCTTTGATCTTGGGCAGGATCTTTGAGAGCGCGATACCTCCGTATCCGATCATCGCGTAAAACTCATCTATATTTTCCAATTTATAGCGTTTCAGCGCCGGCGCGTACAGCTCTTCCCTTGAAATATTGTTAAAAGTGATATTCAGGCGTCTCAATTCCCTTTCAAGGTCGTCATGTCCGTTTTTGATGTTTTCTTCACGTTTCTCTTTTTTGAACCATGAGCGGATCTTGCTCTTCGCCTCGTTGGTTTTCGCTATCTTGAGCCAGTCCCTTGACGGTCCCTGTGAGTTCTGAGAGGTCAGTATCTCGACGACGTCTCCGTTTTGCAGCGGCGTCGAGATCTCGGCTATCCTTCCGTTTATTTTCGCGCCTATCATGCGGTTGCCCACCGCGGAATGTATCGCGTACGCGAAATCTATCGTGTTCGATTCGGCCGGGAGCGTTATGATATCGCCTTTGGGAGTGGATACGAAAACCTGATCCGAAAACAGATCTATTTTGAAGGTCTTGATGAAATCGTCAGGGTCGCTGACATTGCTTTGTACCTCAAGAAGGTTTCTTACCCATTCGAGTTTGCTGTCTATTTCGGCGGTGCTGAATACCCCCGCCTTGTATTTCCAGTGCGCGGCTATTCCGAGCTCTGCCGTACGGTGCATGTCAAAAGTCCGTATCTGTATCTCAAAAAAATAGCCTTTATATGTCACTGTGGTATGGAGTGACTGATACATGTTGGGTTTTGGTGTCGCGATATAGTCTTTGAGCCTGCCCGGTATAGCGCGGAATGTATCATGCATATATCCGAGAGCGTTGTAGCAGTCGCTTACTTTGTCCACTATTATACGGAACGCGTACAGGTCGTAGATCTCGTTGAATTCTTTGTTCTGGGTGAACATTTTCCGGTAAATGCTGTAAATATGTTTTATCCGCCCGTAAACGGTCGCTTTTATCCCCGCTTCACTGAGCTTTTGTGTTATCAGTGTGTTTATCTCATCGAAAACAGCGTTGTTTTCGTAAAACAGATCCAGGTCTTCCACGATCTCGGCGTAACCTATCGGGTCAAGATATTTGAGCGCGGTGTCTTCCAGCTCGCTTTTAAGGCTTTGTATACCGAGACGGTGCGCCAAAGGCGCGTATACTTCGATTGTCTCAAGCGCTTTTTCAAGGCGTTTTTCAGGCGTCTGGCTGTCCATTGTCCGCATATTGTGAAGTCTGTCCGCCAGCTTTATGAGGATGACACGGATGTCATTCGCCATCGCGAGCAGCATTTTACGCAGATTTTCTATCTGCTGTTCTTCCTTTGAGGAAAAAGATATCTTATCAAGCTTTGTCACGCCGTCGACAAGCTGCAGCACGTCTTCTCCGAAAAGTTTTTTTATTTCCTCGGCGGATGCCGGGGTGTCTTCGATCGTGTCGTGTAAAAGCGCCGCGACGACCGACGAGGTGTCGCAGTCGTATGAGACAAGGATGGCGGCCACGTTGATAGGATGTGAGATATACGGCTCGCCGCTTTTCCTGAACTGGCCTTCGTGCGCTTTTTGCGCGAAGTCAAGCGCGGCAGAGATGCGCTCCCTGTCGTAGCTCAAACCGCTTTTTTCTATCGCGTCCCATAAGACGTCAGCGTAATCGGTCATTGTGTCTACCTCTGTTTTTGACATGAGAGTTTCCATGTTTTTGAAGATGAAAGATCGGTTTTGCCTTTTGTGGATTTCAGGATTATTTCAGTAGAATGCGATTCGCGTATGCGAGCAAGATCAAGTTCCTCAAGGACATCGAGACAAACTCTGAGTTTGCAGTAGTTGAACCCGGGAACGGTTTGCCGGAGTGTCCGGGAAAGTGCGTGCAGATTATATGACGTG
>CALWNV010000067.1 GCA_944382895.1 uncultured Clostridia bacterium
AAAGGAGCGATATATCCGTTGCCGTAAAACGAAAAACAGAAAATGTGGATTTTTTTTTTATACCTTATCCTCTCGAGTTCATCGACGTCGCCGTTTCAAGATCATTTTCAAACTCTCGGCTGAGAAAAACCGTAAAAGTCCCTATAGCTGCCCTGATACTCTCTGAACGGGTTTGTGACAGAGACAGTCCCATTGTTTTTTGTATGCCTGATATTTCTTTGTATTTTCGTATAAACAATGGGATGAATTTGATTGACATGGAGATTATCAGCGCGAGCGAGGGAGTCTTTTTCCCGAACAGATAGAGTATCTTATCCTCAGTGATACATTCATTGAATACTTTACACCACATCATGACCGAAATAAGCATGACAGCGATCGATGCCCCGTAAGCGAAAGACTCGAGTGTAAATGGGATTCCGGCTATCGAAAATACTTCCGTGTTGCCGTTGTGCGAAAAAATCGGGTTTGTTATCGTTACCGCGATAAATAGTATCGCGTAAAACAAAGCGTCGCGTAAAACTCTTTTCTTTTTTATAAGCACGTATAAAACCGCGGCGCCGGCAAAAACGCAAAGTTGTGATACGGGATTTCGGAGAAACATCGCTGTGGTTATCACCACGGCAAAATACAATAACAGAACAGCAGGATGTCTGCCGGGGAAAAACCTCATTTTATCTCTCCTTCCTTTTATATCTCAAAAGTAAGTCATGGTTTTGTGCCGTTGTTCTTATCCGGGCGAGGACAATCTTTGTTAAAAACACCGTTTACGGGATGTAAACGGTGTCAGTGCTATATAAATATCCTGCAAAAGTCAGCAGTTTTTCATTATAACGCGCTCTATCATGTTTGCAACATGCTCGCACGCGTCGCAGCTTTGCTCGAACAGATCAAAAAGCTTGCTCCATATGGCGAGAGTTATCGGCTCGTCGCATTCTTTATAAAGCTTATGCATGGCTTCGATATACAGCTCGTCGCCTTCTTCCTCCATAGCGTTTACTTCAACGATTTTCTGGGGGAGTATTTTGGATTTGCGGAAATTGGGGAATTCAATCATCGCTTCCCGGAGGGTATTGCAGCAGCGTAAAATGATATCGGAAAACATAAACGCTTCTTCGCGTATATGTCTTATATCATACATATACATCCTGAGCAGTATGTTTTCTATTTTATCTGTTATATTATCAAGCTCATGTGAAAGAGTCGCGATATCCTCGCGGTCGATCGGCGGGACAAACTCTTTCATAAGCCTTTCGGTCATGGCGTGTTTCAGCTGATCTTCTTCGTTTTCTATCTTATGCATAGTTATGCGCTGTTTCGAAAGCGTTTCCGGATCATAGTTTTTGATTGATCGCTGAAGAAACTCAGCCGCTTTGCATGAAAGTTCTATCATTGATATAAAATCATTAAAATATGGGTTGTCCTTTTTCGCCATATGTTCTGCCACCCTTCTGGTCTATATATTTATCTATAAAACTGAAACAAATATTTTTGACATTATGTATCCTATGATCCCGCAACCGGGAAACGTGAGCACCCATGTAAGCACCATTTCTTTTACAACGTTCCAGTTTACCCTGCGCAGGTTTTTTGCCGCGCCCACACCCATGATAGCCGTTGTTTTTGTGTGTGTTGTGGATACCGGAAGCCCTTTTGCAAGCGACGCTATCAGTAAACATACCGCGCCGGCTACATCTGCTGAAAAACCTTGATATGTCTCGATTTTAACCATATCCATCCCGACCGCTTTTATAATACGGTATCCGCCGATGGATGTTCCGAGCCCCATGACTACAGAGCAAAGGATTATCAGCCAGAACGGGATATCAAAGGCCGCTGCTTCGGTCTGTCCGTTATTGAGCGCTATTCCAAGTAAAAACACGCCCATAAACTTCTGCCCGTCCTGAGCGCCGTGCATAAACGCCATTGCCGCCGCGCCGCCGATCTGGGCTTTTTTGAAAAAACCTGTTGTTTTTCGTTTGTCCATATTTCTGCATATCAATTCAACAAGTTTGACGGTCACATATCCGAGAACAAATCCGAGAAATGTCGATAACAGAAGCCCGTAAATAACTTTCATCCATTCGCCGCCGTTGACCCCGGACAGACCTCCGTGGATAGCGATAGCGGCGCCTGTGAGCCCCGCTATCAGCGCGTGGCTCTCACTTGTCGGGATGCCGAATACCCACGCGAGGACCGCCCACAGAACTATGGCCACCATCGCGGCGCACAGAGCAACCAGCGCTTCGTGTGAATTATCTCCGAAGTCCACCATATTATAAATTGTTTCGGCGACTTTTTTATTGACGGCGGTCATGACGAGAATTCCTAAAAAATTGAATACGGCCGCGAGGATTACCGCTGCGCGCGGAGTTATCGCTTTTGTCGATACCGCGGTCGCGATAGCGTTGGGAGCGTCCGTCCATCCGTTTACAAGGATAACCGCCAATGTAAGAACCACTGTTATCAGAAGTGCCGGGTTTTGAATTACCTGATTGAAAAACGTGATAAATTCAGCCATGAAATCCCCCTATACGCATATGATCGAATCGATTCAATGGAAGATATCGTTTTGTTTGCGGCGCCGCTTATTTCAAATTTTTCTGTTATCTGTCAGATTCCGGCGCAAGATATCTTTTCGACAAAAATCGCCCTTATTTCCCATTATGTAAAAGTATATCATAAATGAAAAAAAATGTCAATTATAAAATCAAATATTTGTTATATAAATCTTCATATTTTTCCTCACGGAACATATTTTCAGTTACAGCGAACCTTACAAAATTGTAAGGTTCGCTGTTTTACTGTTTTTATATGATATAATAATATAAATAAAAAGACTTACATAATCGGATCTTTATTCTTATCAAGGAGGAACAGGGAAATGCGAAAACGACTTATATCATTATTGTTGACGTTTTGTTTGGTTTTGTCCGTACTGCCTGTCGGTGCGTTCAGTATCCTTGCTGAAGACGGTATACTGTACGGCGACGCGGACGGAAACGGCGAGATCAATCTGCAAGATGTTTATTTGATGGAAAGGTACATTGCAGGGGAGGATGATGCCGTAAATCTCATTAACTTTACCAACGCAGATGTCAATGCCGACGGCGCTGTGGACGATATAGATGTCCAAGCTGTAAAAGAGTACCTCGTCGGCAACATCGACAGCCTGACACCTGTATTGTACACTATTACTTTTAATACAGACGGCGGAGGGGATATTGAACCCATAAAAGCAGGAGCCGGGTACACATATAAAGGAGATATCCCTGTCCCGGCAAAAGACGCGTTTGTTTTTGTTAACTGGGTCAAAGAAGACGGAAGCGTTTATTATCAGGATGAAAATATCATAACCGGAGATATCGCGCTTAGCGCTGTTTATGAAGATATGGAGTCTTTTGAAAATCTTCAGATTACTTCATTCAGCCTGAAAGATCAGCCTGCAGATATTTCGTTCGATATTATAGGTGAGTTTGGCAGCGCGGGAGATGTCGAAAAAAACATCAAACTTCTGCCTAAAGACGGTTCTGACCCTGTAGCGGTCTCTGTCAGGGAAAACGGGAACAATTCTTTTACTGTTTATGCCCCGGACGGTTTTCTTGCGGGAGCTACATATGAACTTACGTTGGGTGAAGGGCTGTCATTCGCCGATAAAGACGAAATGTACAGGACAGCTTATTTTATAATTGAAAAAGAAGAAATCGACAATCTTCAGTACAATCCCGACATGATTTTTATCAGGGATACCGACGCGATGAATTATACTGTTGCCGGCAACACAACCCCTGTCTTGGAATCCGCTCTCCTCAGCAATGATGAAAGCGACGCTCCTATTACAGGAAGCTTTACAATGCCGGGCGGTACGCTGACTACAGGCGACGTGGTTTGTATTTATGAAAATATCCATCCGAAAGACCGCGACTATACACAGGATAATTATGCGGATGACGCGTTGGCGTATATCAGGATAACAGGTGTGGGCAATGGTGTTTATCAGTTTGAAAGCCTTAATGAAGATGATGCGGACCAGGTAATAGCAATGCCTGATTCCATTCCGTATCAGGTATCCCAGCTTCCTGTTTCGGATGGAACCGTAAATAAAAACGATTATGACGCGTATGCCCGGACAATGCTCGGGAAAACAGTTGCGCCTGAATTTGCGGTAAATGATTTTATTACCTTTTATACAGTGGATTTTGATGATATGACATCCGAAACGCCGGCGGCATACGGGCAGATAACTTCTGTTGACGGGGATATCGTTTCGTACAAACTCGTGACAAAAGAAGCTGTGGACGATTTTATGAGCATGTTTGTTTACCAGGAAGTAGACGGCGAAGAAATCAAAAATGAAATCGATCAGGCTCAGCTTTTGGCGCAGATAGAAAAACAAGCCGAAAACAGCGGATTCGCGTTGGAAGCCTCTGAGCATATGATACAGTCCGCGTTCGGAACCGAAGAGATACAGGAAAAACTTCTGAATAACGGTTTTACGCAAACAGAGATAGAGCAGATGCGGAGCGCTCCTTTTGCGCTTGCTCCCGCGTCCGGCGGAGGCTCAGGTCGTGTACGGCTGGAAGTTGAAGACAGGAATATTTCCGCGTCGTTTATAAACGATCATTTTGATAATGGTATCGGAGTCGCTTTGGATATCGGTATAACTCTTTCGGTTACAAAGAAAATATCCGCGACTAAAACGATTTCCCTAAAAATCGAACTTAGCGCGTATTTCGAGCAGGAAGTGGCTCTCGGATTCAATGTGAGTGTCGAGGACAGATGGAAGTGGTATTTTATCATTCCTGTACTTGAGGATCTGGATGTAACTGTCTCGATCGATGTTCAGGATTATACTTATCTGTCTGTCGGCGCTAAAATATATTCTGTAGAGGATGATGTTTCCGCGCAGAAAAAGTGGAAAGCTCTTTCTGAAAATGTTACCGGACCGAACGCGCCTGCCGGTACAAGGGAGATTATACGTGACATAAACAAACTTGCCGTAAAAGTTAAAAAGTTGCGTTCCAGGGGCGAAAGCGTAAAAGAGGCTCTGGAACAGATAGAGGGTTACAAAGAGCAACTTCCGAAGGTAACAATAGACGGTGTTGAGTATTCTGTTGAGCAGCTTGAGGAGGCTCTGGGAGCAGAAGATGTAAGTGCCGCGTTTGACGAAGTTTTCAGTGCGCAAACAGAAGACGAGGCAAAAACCGGTCTTGATCAGCTTATGGACAGATATAAGGAAATGCTCGGTCA
Organism: uncultured Clostridia bacterium; assembly: GCA_944382895.1. Taxonomy (GTDB): domain Bacteria; phylum Bacillota; class Clostridia; order Oscillospirales; family UBA644; genus QAKR01. The sequence continues at coordinate 5,251 of CALWNV010000067.1, forward strand.
GGAATGCGATTGGGTCGAACTGTATAATAAAACTTTGTTCGAAAAAGAATTCCATATAAAAATCGTTGCTATTAAAGTCGGTGTGAATTTTATCGTTAAAGGTAACGTGAACATCGCGCTCGGCGCCGATATTGAATATCAGGTCGGGAAGCGTTATTCGTTTTGGATACATATCCTGGATGCCAAATCAGGCTCAAGTGAAATAGACCTCATTGATGAACGTTTCGGTTTCCAGTTTTATGTTATGGGTACATTGGGAATCAGAGCGGGAATCAAATTGGATATAGCTTTTGGACTTATAAGTACCAGTATAGCGAGTATAGGCGGGAATGTGGAATTCGGATTTTATTTGAAGCTATGGGGTTACTTTATCTATTATTTTGAGCGGCTGAGGTCCGCTAATACGCAAAAATGGAATGAGACCGAGGAGATGCTCGGCGCGTTATATCTGGAATTCGGGATATATGTCACTGTCAAATTCAAAGCTCAGGTCTTCGCAAATACGTTCAAGTATGAGCCGACGCTGTATGACGGAGAATTTCCGTTGCTGACGGCGGGCGATCCCAAGAGCGTTTATGATTTTGCCCTTGATCCTGACGGGGATGATATTTTGTATATTTGGGATGAGGACGCAAACAGTCTGAACGGGATAACGATGGATCTTCCGGATCTTTATAAAACAATGAAAACCATGGATCTCTGCAGCGGGAATAAAGAAGAGATTCTTTATCCCGGTGATAAATTTATCGTAACTTTCAGCGATTCGAGATTCTCAATCGACAACGGGAAAATCAGTGTGGAAGTCCCCGACGGAGCACGGTATCTGAGTTGCGATATGCGCGTTGTTTGGAAATGCAATAAACTGGCGTTCAGTAAATATGACACCGATATTACAGTCCCGGTGGTTTGGACCAATATGAGCGAATCAGAACTTAATGCGAGATATACGGCAAAAGTATTTGTCGGGAATATGACCGACGGATATAAGAGTTCGGTATGGAGTGAGCGATTCTCATCGGTTGAGGTCTTTGACCTTCCTACAGAGGAAGAGATACTCGATCTTATAAATTACAGTGTATATGAGACAGATAACGGAAATTTGAAATATGCCTCTGTGGAGGGGTATACCGGAGAGTCAACAGGGTTGAGTATCGACATTGATACTTCCTATTTCTTTGATGTAACTCCGAGAGTCTATACTCTGACCGTAGACGGGATCCAGAACGCGGACGGGACAACGTACAGCAGAACCTTTACCGCGTTTTACGGCGAGAGTTTTGATTTGAGCGGTCTGATGTCAACAGGGACGGATAATGATACAACACAGGTTTATACGACATTCCGCAATTTTACTGATGACTCAGGCGAAATACTGGACAGCGGCATAACTGTTGATATGCAATTTGCCGCGAAATACGGGACAGAAGCGGTCATAACAGCGAATTATCAGGATGACTCAAGAACAGCCACATATAAATTTGTCGGACTCGGTGAAGTCGATCCCGTTGTGGTAAAATTTAAGAAAGGTACGATACCTTATTTTGAAAATCTGAATGATTACATAACGGAAAAAGGCGGGGAAGATGCTTCCGTAGTAGATATCACTCCCGCGGTCGCGCCTTCGGAAAGCTCTGTCATTTATACTGTTATATGCGAAGTAGATAATCCTAAGCCCAAATATATGCTGAATTTTGAAACCAATTGCGAGGATATAGAGATACAGTCGCAAGAATATCAGGAAGGTTCGGTTATTTTCCAACCTACCAACCCGAAACGTACAGGCTATACTTTTGCCGGTTGGTATGCGGACAGCGGCTTTACTTCCGTGTTTGATTTTTCCGGACGTATGCCCGGCAGGGATGTTACCGTGTACGCAAAATGGACTGCTGATACATATACGGTAAGCTTCGATCCTATAAACGGGAGTTCTCCGATTTCACCGATTACCATACATTATGACGATGTCTACGGTATTCTTCCTGTCATTTCGCATCAGACGTTGAAATTCTTGGGCTGGTTTACCGAAAAAACCGGCGGGACGGAGATTAAAGCGGATACAGTTTTTAAGGAAACGGAAGATACGATTCTTTATGCGCATTGGGAAAACAAGAAAAAGCTTCCTATATTATATTCGACAGAAACAAAGACATATGACTATAATGGGACCGGGCATCCGTTTGAGGTCTTTGCGCTCTCCCCGTATGACGACGGTATATTAGATGATGTCACTGTTATGTATATGGAAGAAGTCTCAAGCGGTTTCGGGACGTGGACAGATGAAGTTCCCGTAAACTCAGGCACATATTCCGTACAGATAACAAGGCCTACGGACAATGATTTCCTTGAATATAAGGAAACGGTAGACAAGGCTATACGTATCAACAAAATCAACATAGCTCCGGATGATCCGAATAAGTGGATATCCAAACCTAAAATATTTACGACAGGCGGAGTTGTTACCGTTTCCTGCCCGGAAGGGATCAAAGGCGACGGAGCAATAACATATGAGCTCCAGAAAAACGAAAATTCTGTCAATACACATGTGGCAACCAATTCAACAGGCTTTTTCAACAATTTGTCGGAGGGAATCTATGTTGCTATCGTTCATGTCGCTGAAGGAAGAAACTATTTGGGAACGCGTTCATACGCGTCTTCCGGTGTTATCGTCAGCGGAAGCAAAGACGGGCCGTATTCGGTTTTGTTCAGAATATCTACTACGGACGGCACGGATTCCGATATTTACGGCGGAGTTTATCTTAAGGATGGGCAGATGGAAGTCCTTATGGACAGAGACAATTATAATGATTTTGAGGCCGGCGATACCGATACATATGTTATTGGCAGCGGGATCGTGCCATGGGAGATCACCGGAGGATATATATATAAAGCTAAAAATCTCGGATTCAGGCCGGCATGGTCATTTACATCCGATATTGAATTGAGATACGGCGATAAGTTATTTTCGAGCACTCTCTTATCGGGCAATGAAGTAGGTGAGAATCAACGCTTGATAAATAACGATATTACATTCAAGCGACAGGTCACCGCGGTAGGGAATTTCCAGACCGGGGGAGATGATTCGATCGTGCTGGGTTCATCTAAAAAGTACACTTATTCCTACAACGGTCAGATCACCGACCAAATGATGGATACTTATAATGTCATGGAATATTATGACGCGCCAATGTTGACAGTCTCTTCAGGAAACGCCGCGTTTGACCATTTCATCAGATATACCGGCGTGACATCCTTTGAGATCAATGTTCCTTCTTTGACTGAGTATATCCGTGAATTCGATTGTTCGCTGCCTACTTTCACGGTCAAGCTGACATTCCCGGCAAACACTACTTCAGACGCTAATTCAGTCGTGAAAAACGGGGTTATAACAAAAACTATTACCTGTTTCGACGCCATGTTTACATCTTCTTCACTATCGGTAAATTCCGGGAACATAGGCACAGCGAGTGTTTCCGCGCCCCGGGCGTTATCGGTGAAATCCGGAACAGAGGATCATGTGACTGACGGTACGACAGATATTGCGATTATGGCTTTGTCTCCGGAGGAGATCGTTCTCAACCGCGGTAAAACCTTTGAGGTGACTTTGAAAATAAACGATGATGTTTCTCTCTGGGGCATATTTGCCGATGTAAGTTTTGACGCTGATATATTTGAGCTGATTGGCTGTACGGCCGGCAATGTGTTTGCGGAAAGCCAGTTTACCATGCAGGAAGATTTGACAAGACCTTCTTACAGATTTTTAGCTACACTGGATACTATCGATACCATTTCCGCGAAAGGCGACATAGTTACATTGCAATTCCGTATAAAAGAAGACGCTGAAGATAAGGATACGGAGATATCTCTCCGGATGCTTGAGGGTGTTGGTAAAGATGCTCCGGCCGATATCGAGAAAGGCTCTCCTGTACAGGTCGGTGTAGACAACGCCGCGCCTGTTATAAGCGGTATCAAAGACGGCGAGACCTATTACGGGGATACGGTAGTTACGGTTTCCGAATCTCATTTGGATTCTGTGACAGTAAACGGTGAGAGAATAAGCGTAACCGAAGGAAACTTCACGCTTACTCCTGCGCAATCATCGCAGACGGTCGTGGTCACGGACAAAGCAGGGAATTCTTCAACGATGACAGTGACCGTTCTTCCTGTTCCGGATCAGGGGACTCCCGGTACGGAGGATGTAAATGTGTTGTTCCTGTGGCTTGCGATAGTATTTGCGGCAGTCT
>CALWNV010000068.1 GCA_944382895.1 uncultured Clostridia bacterium
ATTCCAAAACTGAGTGAAACCCATACACACGATTATTCCGGAACAGAAGAAATCATAATGCCTGCCACTTGCACAGCAGAGGGAAGTAAAGAGGTATACTGTTCAGAAACAGAGTGCGGTTCATATATTATCGAAACTATTCCGATAATTGCTCATGAATATGGTGAATGGCAGATAACAACCGAAGCAACCTTTGATACCGACGGTGAGAAAACGCGACAGTGTAAACATTGCGATGCGATTGAAACAGAACGCATTCCAAAGCTGAGCGAGAGCCATACGCACAGCTTTTCTGGACATGAAGAGATTACAGAAGATCCTACTTGCACGGAAAGCGGTGTAAAAAGAATATATTGTACGGAATCCAGTTGTGGTGAATATATTACAGAGACGATTTCGCCGCTTGGACATTCAGAAAGCGATTGGTGTGTTGAAACCGCGGAAACATGCACGGAAAACGGAGTTGAGGTGAAAAAGTGCACTCGCTGCGGTACAGTTTTACAGACGAGAACAATAGAAGCAACCGGTCACTCATGGAATTCAGGAGTTGTGACAAAAGAGCCAACTTGTATAGATGACGGCGTAAGAACATTCACATGTACAAAGTGCAATGTAACTATTACTAAACCTATTCCGGCAACCGGCCATACACCGGGAGAATGGGAGATCACACAAGAAGCAACTTGCACCGATAATGGGACAAAGGTCAGACACTGTACTGTTTGCGGAGATATTGTTTCTGAGGATATTATTTCGGCAACAGGCCATCAATTCGGCGAATGGATTGTAACTGTTCAGCCTACGGAAACAACACCCGGGAAGAAAGAACATACTTGCTCTGTATGCGATTTTAAAGAAGATCAGACGATAGATCCTGTTGGAAATATTCCTAAAATCACTGTTGAAGATACTTTTGCCAAATTAGATGAAGAATTCACTGTGAATGTTGTGATTGAGGACAATCCCGGAATCATTGCTATGTCATTGAAAATCGGCTATGACAGCGATGTACTTGAGCTGTTGTCTGCAACAGCTCAGGACTATTCCGAGCTTTCTTTCGGACCGATATCAGCAAATCCTTTTGTTGTTTCGTGGGAGGATGTGTTGAGCGGAAACAACAGTACCAGCGGCACGTTTGTTCAACTGACCTTTAAGGTGAAAAGTTCTGTCGCCGTTAGTTCTACGCAGATTACGGTTTCCTATGATGATGACAATGTGTTCAATGCGGACTTTGATAACGTGTATTTTGCAACGAAAAACGGAAAGGTCACCGTTGCTGAACAGTCTGTAGCGGTAACGGGAGTTACTCTTGACGAAACACTTTCCGTAAACATCGGAGAAAAGAAAATCCCGGCATATACGGTCAATCCCGATAACGCAACCGACAAAACAGTGTCGTTCATTACAAGCGATCCGTCCGTTGCAAGCGTTAACGAAACGACAGGTGAGATCACCGGCGTCAAAAAAGGATCAGCAACGATTACTATTATTACAACTGACGGTGGGTTTACCGACACTTGTGTCGTAACCGTGTCTTGCGCACACACAAGTAAAACACAAATCACAGAAAAATCTTCCACCTGCACGAAAAAAGGTTGGGACACCTATTCACAATGCGATATTTGCGGTCAATTGTTTGATGAAACTGACAACGAGATTGATGAAATCCCGTACCGTGCGCTTATTGCACATACTCAGAGCGAGCCTGTTAGAGAAAATGAGGTCGCGGCGACCTGTGAAACTGCGGGAAACTACGATGAAGTTGTTTACTGCACCGTTTGCCATACAGAAATTAGCCGTGAGATGAAAATGATTCTCCCGCTTGAACACGATTGGAACGAAGGAGCAGTTACAACTCCTGCAACCTGCACAACGGACGGTGTAAAAACATATAAGTGTTCTGTTTGCGATATGAGTAAAACGGAAATTATTCCCGCAATTGGACATAGGTTCGGATCTTGGGAAAGACAGAGTGACGGAACGATAATAAGAAGATGTACGAAATGTTCCTCAACCGAAATAAAGTCTTTTTCGTTTACAATTGTTGACGCAATGGATACATTCCGGTATGTTGCGGGGAAAACAATTCTTAGTTCCTCTCATATAGAAAAATATGATATGGATATGGACGGGAGAATCAAGATATCGGATGCGATGAGGATTTTTCAGATAGTCGCGGGAAAATAAAGTTCATATTTTTATAAATACGTAAAATTTGCAGATTGAAAATAATGTCTGAAATAAGATTTAGTGCTATAATAAAATATTTGAAATAAATTTATTAAATTCAAGGAGGTTAATAAAATGGCAACATGTCCGAAATGTAACAAAGAGTTTGATGACGGGACTGAGGTATGTGATGTCTGCGGGGCTCAGATCTGTGACCGTCCCTCTTCTTCAGATTGCGTTGATCAGACAAATTTCGAAGGTCCGTCGTATCAGAGCTGCGGGGATTCAACTACAAAAAATATTATGGATGAAGAGTCCGTGGTGGTTCCCGAAGGTAAAAAGAAACCGTTAAAGAAAACAATTATTTATTGCGGAATAAGTGCGGCAGTTATTATTATAATTTTTGTCATGATTCTCTTAATTGTCGGTATTGGCGGTTCCGCAAAGAATAATTATGGTTTATATCTGAAAGAAGGAGAAGTCTTTTTTACAGATTTGAAAAAAGACAGTAAGCCCTGGATGCTGACAGATTCTATAATTAATGGAGAACTTAATTATAGCCAAGAAATGTGGGGAATTATGTTTTATTTAAGTGAAGACGGAAAATACATGTTTTTCCCCGGTGATGTCTCGAATAACAGGATGGAACTTTTTTATAAAGAGGTTTCCAATATTGATTCGGATGCAACAAAGATCGATTCTAATGTAATGTACTATGTAGTAAATACTTCTACTACTGTCATTACATATCTCAAGGGAGAGGAAGGAAGTCTTTATCAGTATAAAATTAAGGAGAATTTAAGAGAAAAAATTGCCAATAATGTCGAGTGGTTTGAAGTTTCCGATGACGGCACTGAAATTTTTTATTTTGAAGAGGGTAGTCTTTATAAATACATGGAAAGTAATAGTGAAAGAATAGCAAACGATATTTCTTCTGTTGAATATATTACCGAAGATTTTACAACCGTATATTATATTAAAGATTCTTCATTGTATAAACAGAGCAAAAATGAAGAAAGAGTAAAAATTGTTTCGGATATTTACGATGTGCTTAAAATTTATGATTCTGGAGAAATTTATTATTTAACAAAACAGACTGAGAGCGTTGCTATAAAAGATTATGTAACGGATGACATGAAAGAAGTTGATGCTTCGATCAGTGAGCCTCTTCCGCCCGAATATCCGGATATTCCTGTTATGCCTTGGCGGTATGATTATAATACCGAAGCTGACTATAATGCAGCATACGAAGCATATCAAAAAAAATATGAGGCATATGAAGCTGAATATTCACGTTTGCAGACTGAGTACGAAGAAGCTAATACAGTATATCAGGAAAAACTTTCCCGTGACGAATTGAGAAACTCTATTGAAAGCCTTTCTTTTGATAAGACTTCCTACACTCTTCGGTTTTTTAATGGTACGGAAGATATCATTATGGCAGATTCTTATGTCGACAAAAGCTGTACTGTTGGTCCTGATGCCGCGATTATTATTTACGCGGCGTATGCTCAAGATACTTTGAGCAATATAAAAATTTCCGAAATTGAAAATATTTATGATATCAAATCTTATATTGAGAATGCATTTACTTCTTCCGGTAGTATGTATATAGCTGTTAAAAATGAGCTCTCTGTTATTGAAGATGGGGAAAATGTCTATAGCTGCAATATCAACGCTTCAGGTACGGTTATATATTATATTTCTAATATTGAAGAAGATAACTGCGGCGACTTGTATCGTGTTTCTGTTTCCGGCAATGTTGTCGGAACTCCTGAATTGTATGACAGCAATGTTTATGCCGATTTTTGTAGTTTCATAGATGATAACTCGTTTAAGTATTTCAAGGATTATGAAGACGGTGAAGGAGATCTTTATATTAATAAGGAACTGATTGATTATGACGTAAAGGGCGACATGGTTAAAGAATATAACGGAATTGATAAAGTTTTTTATTTTATAAATTGGGATGATAAGAAAGAATTGGGGACATTAAAAGTATACAATGGGAAAAAATCTGCTAATATTCAAGATGAAGCACACACTTATTTTGTATCTCCCGGAGGGACTCTCCTTTATTTGTCTGATTATAGTCTCGATTATAACAAGGGAGAACTTTATAAGTGGGCAGATGGTGCAGCGGAAAAACTTGATGATGACGTATCCTATATAATTCCGATTAATTCCAAACCTCTTACGTTGTATGAACTATATTTTGATATGGTGTATTAAAATGGAAAGAGGTTTATAATGATATTTGAGAAGTAAAAAGTATAAATATATTGAAACAAATATTTTTGATTCAGAGGATATTGTATATAAACGGCATGAAAGAAGAAGTAAAAAGGTAATTTCTTTGTACATAATGAAATCAGTTTTGTAGGAAAAATATCTTTTATGATCAATTTACAATATTAGATATAGTTTGTAATTTTTTACGGGTAAATAGGCAAAAAACAAATAAAAAAGCCCCTTTAGGATCGTCCGGTAAAGTATGTCTGTTGACAAACTTTTTCAATGAGCCTATAAGCTCATCCGGCTTTATATCCTGAAGGGGCAATGTATGCTTATGATAGCTGTGATTTTTCTTAATCGCTGGTATTTAATGTGATGTGTTCAGATATTCCCCGAATTGAGATGTAAATACTCAGAAGAGATTTATCAGGTTTAATTTATTATTTATAAAACGTCTCACAGCATTTATAAAGCATATAGAGATCGTTTTTCGAAATCACTTCATACGGAGCGTGCATGGATATCACCGGGACACCGACATCTATAACTTCTATATTCCTGTCCGCTAAAAACTGAGAGACAGTACCGCCGCCGCCGGCATCTATTCTTCCCATTTCCGCGAACTGATATATCACGGAATTCTTGTCAAGTTCGTTAAGGATAGAGGCGATGAATTTTCCGCCCGCTTCCGATGCGCCCGCCTTTCCGCCTCTTCCGGTAAATTTATTGAATGCTATGCCGCAACCCAGCAACGCGTTGTTTTGTTTTTCGAAAACTTCCGGGAATGAAGGGTCGACAGCGGCGGAAACATCAGCGGACAGTGCTTTTGAGTTAGCGAAAGCTTTTCTTACGTTTACATGCGAGTTTTCACAAAGTTCAATAAGAAAATCAGTCATGTAATTTGAGCGCAGTCCGGTTATACCCATACTGCCTACTTCTTCTCTGTCCGCGAAAACGCAAACCGCGGTTCTCCGGACGGATTGTTTGTCCATAAGAGCTTTGAACGCCGGATATGCGCAGGATCTGTCATCATGACCGAATCCGAGGATCATACTTTTGTCAAAACCGAGATCTCTCGATTTCTCCGCGGGTACGGCGGATAAATCCGCGGACAGAAAATCTTCTTCGGAAATACCGTATTTATCTTTAATAAGTTTAAGGATATTTGTTTTTATTTTATCTTTTTCCGCGTCCGGATCAGGTTCAGAGCCTATAAGGATGTTGAGCATTTCTCCGTTGAAAGCTTCCCCCAAAGGCTTTTTTGCCTGTTCGTATGAAAGGTGTACAAGAAGATCGGTAACACAGAATACAGGGTCTTCTTTTTCATTTCCTATTGATATTTCTATTTGTGTGCCGTCTTTTTTATATACCACACCGGTTAGCATCAGGGGGATTGTCGTCCACTGATATTTTTTTATTCCGCCATAATAATGTGTTCTCATATATGCGAACCCTGTATCTTCATACAAAGGCATCCCTTTTATATCAAGCCTCGGATTGTCAACATGAGCCGCGACTATATCAAAACCCTCGTCAAGCGGATTTGTGCCTATTATTGCAAAAACCGCTGCTTTTTCTTTTTGAACAAGATATATTTTATCTCCCGGCTTGTATTCTTTTCCGTATTCAAAAGGCCGGAATCCCTTTTTTTCTGCTTCGGAAACCGCGTATTTGACGCAAAGCCTCTCAAGTTTGCCTTTGTCAATAAATTCTTTATAACCTTCGGCAAAGCTGTATGCGTTGTCGCGGTCATGTTTTGTCATTTTTTCCGATACTTTTTTTCTTTCGTAAAAAAGGTCTGTCATTTCGATATTCCTCCGATATTAAGTTTTTGTAACAGTTCTTCCGTATTTTGACGCATTTCATTTTCGGTGTTGTTAAAAATCGTGTAGTCGCATTTTTCTGTATAATAGTTTTGTGATTTTTGTGCCCGGAATCTTTGTTTTGCCTGATCTTCTGTTATATTATCTCTTAAAATGACCCGTTTTAAGCGTATTCCCGTGTCTGCGCATACGGCTACGGTTTTATTGCACAGTTTGTCTGCACCCGCTTCAAAAAGAGCTGCGCCGTCAACCGCAATCAAAGTAGTTCCGAGTTTTGCTTCCGCTTCGATTTCTCTTTTTATTTCCGCTATTATCAGCGGATGTGTTATCTTGTTGAGTTTTTCGGTGTTTTTTTTGGAGGAAAATGCCTTTTCTGCCAGAATCTTTCTGTCAAGTTCATTATTTCCGGTTATTATATCAGCCCCAAAGGTGTCGACTAAACTATCAAGCGCAACCGGTATGATCTTTCTGGCTATAACGTCTGTGTCTATATGCTTAAATCCGTATAAAGCAAGTTGCTTTACAAATGTGGTTTTGCCTGCTCCGCTTGCTCCGGTGACGCCTAAAACAAACATGTTATACGCTCTCCTCAGTATGTGTTGTATCCGTATCGATTATATGGAAGCCTGTCGCACGTAAAAGTCTGTTGTATACAGCTAAACCTATTCCGTCTGTTTCAGGTGTTCTTATAAAAATATTTTCAGGATGACCGGCGTCGGCTTTTCTTAGGGCGTCAAACAAATTTGACGCCAGTTGTTCCGGGTTGTCGGCTCTGCCGTACGAAATTGTTTTGGCGGTATACAAATTTTTTTCTTCATCAAAACATATCACTATCGTATTATTCCCGCTGTTGTGATTTATAAAATGTACTGCGTTTTCGGTTCTCCCTCGAACTCCTGTCGTATCCGCCTTTGGTGCGTAATGTCTGTGTTTCAGCCCGGGAGACAGTGGTTTCTCATTGTTTCCCAGATCTTCCATGACACCTTGACCTATAGTTATATTTGGCAAAACTTTTTTCAGCATTTCATTGGTGATAAATCCCGGTCTGAGTAAAACAGGAGTTCCCCCGAGAAGTGATACAACCGTACTTTCAAGACCACATCTGCATTTTCCGGCATCTAAAACCGGGATATGATCTCCGAAATCATCAATTACATGTTTTGCGGTAGTTGGACTTGGGCTTCCTGAAAGATTTGCGCTGGGTGCCGCGAGAGGAACGCCCGCAGCCTTTATTATTTTTTGTGTCGTTGGATGGTCAGGATACCTTACGGCTACTGATAAAAGTCCTGCGCAGACTTCATCGGGCAGATTGTCTTTTTTTGGTATTATGAGAGTAATCGGTCCGGGCATGAATTTTTCTGCGAGCTTATAAAACATCTCGTTTGGTTCGGCAAATTCATTTGCTGCGGAAATATCGGCGATATGCACGATTAACGGGTTATCACACGGCCGGCGTTTCGCCTCAAAAATTTTTCTTACGGCGTTTCCGTCATACGCGTTTGCGGCAAGTCCGTAAACAGTTTCGGTCGGGATTGCGATGATCTCCCCGTTTCTCAATAATTTACCTACGGCTTTTATATCTTTATCCGTATCATGGTATATCATGAATTCAAGCTCCTTGAATATAATTTATATTGTTACACAATAGATTTTGTAATAGCCATACAGGGGCAGGGACAGTTATATGAGTTTACATACAATAGTTTTATTAAGTTATATTACAGGTTTAGTTTCCTGTTTGATCGGAGCTTTTTCAACATTTATACTTAAGGCAAAAAGTATGAATATCTGTTTTGCTCTTGAGTTTTCAAGCGGAGTAATGCTCTCAGTATTGTTTTGCGAGGCTCTTCCATATGCTTTTGAGAAAGGAAGCTTTCTTTCAGCGATCGTATCGCTGATTTCGGGGATCAGTCTTTTAGCTCTTGTTCAGGAAACTTCAATGAAAAATCCTGTTCCAAACGGGGGAGTTATCGCGGTTAACTTTTGTGTGCGTAATTTTTCCGAGGGGGTATTATTGGGAACGGGTTTTTTCTTCTCTTCTGATCTCGGAATGCATTTATTGTTGTCGATGCTTGTCCGGAATACTCCTGAAATAATCGCTTTCACGCTTTCGCTCAAAAAGAACGGGACACGGAAAGCGGTTATTTTTATTGTCTGTGTTCTGATAGGCCTTTTTTTCGGTGCAGGGACCCATACGGGATGTATGCTTGGACGTGTCGATACGGGAGTTATGAGCATTGTGTTCGCTTTCTGCTCCGGAATGATGCTGTATACGGCTCTCGGCGATAATCTGCCGCGCTCACACAGGCTGTATAATGGGCGTAGAACCGAAGTTTTTTGTATAGCCGGAGTTCTGGTTGGGCTTTTTATGATAAACCTCAGCTGAAAATTTTCAGAACATATTCCTCGGCAATTTTATTTACAAGATCAAAGTTCATTGATGATATATATATATCTTCAAGGTCGTCATGAAGCTGTTTAGCATATTTTATACAATTTAATGCTTCGTCCGAGCACATTCTCACAATTTTTCGCGCAAATAACAGCTTATTTTTTTTAAGAGATATATCATCGTTTATAAATCGGGAAAAATTGATCCGGTTTGTATTTTGAGGCTCAAAGCCAGTAAAAAGATTTTCAGTTACGATCGCGGTGTCCAGTTCTGGGATAAGGATATGAGATATTTCAGTTGGGCAAAGAGGATTATAAAATATATATCTCTCATAAGCCTGGGCTGCTTCCTCACATTTTTCGGTTATCATATACGCAAGCCCGTATTTATCGTTTATGACAAAAACTTTTTCGGCAAAATATATCGAATCCTTAAAAGTTATATACCCAAAAGGTGAAAAAGAGGACAAAAATCTTTTATTCGGCATGATTTTTCCGTTTTTTTCAGGTATAACAGAAATAAAATTCTTTATGAATTTATTAAGTTTTTCTTTATTTATATAACCGGATGCGATTTTCTTTATATCGGTATATGCGCTTGATGCGGCAATGAGATACCGATATGCGCGATCATAAGTTGTTTTTATATTTGCTGAAAAACCTCGTCTTTCTTTCTTCGCCTCAAT
>CALWNV010000069.1 GCA_944382895.1 uncultured Clostridia bacterium
CCGTCTCTTCCGTCAATATCATTGCCGAAAATCGAATCAAAATCAGAAAGTGATAGCGATACAAAAGATCTTGCTCCACCAAAGCTACACTTAGATCCTGTTCACCATATTGTTGCAAAAGCTGATTTTCGTGCAGCAGAATCAAGAAAAATACTGAGAGATGTTGGTATAGAACCTGTAACTGATCCAAAGAATCTTGTGATATTACCTCAAGGGTATCATAGTTCAATGCATACCACTGCATATCATAAATATGTTGTTGAAAGATTGCGACCAGTTGCGGGGGACAGGGCAGGAGTAGAAGCTACATTAGCTTCACTTAGGATAGAAATTCTTGCCCGTTCAGCTGTGGGAATTCGATGGGATTAGGTTTCGTATATTTAACTTCTTCTTAAGTGGGGACTATTTTACAATTTACAAGATAAGGAGTATATCAAGGAGTATATCAAAATGATTGATTTACAGGCATATCTTGAAAAAAAATTAAAAGGTATTATTTCAGATTGGACTGAAGAGGACATTTATGCCATTTCATTTTTTGTATACGCAAATGAGGCGTACGAATACAATGGATATTCAAATGTTACGCAATTTTCTGTAAGTTATAATACTGAAAAGGATTGCGGTAGCTCGGGTGAATTATCTGAGGAACGTTGGAATTATGCTTTTTGGCGTCAGAATGAAATACCTATAATTGAAGCAGATGATGGAAACGAAGGCATAAAAATTCTCTTTGATTGGTATGAGGAAAACGACGTTAATAATATTGGATATGAAAATTATAACGCCTGTTACGATAATGAAATGCGATATATCGGTAAAGGTCCCTCCGGGTATTATGAATTGCTTTCCGAAATAACAGCTGTTGCAAAAAAGTTACAAGATAGTGGTTTTGTTAAGAATAAATTCGGCAGACCAATCCCTATTATTATTCACGATTTGGAATATCCATGGTATATTATCGAAGCAACCAAAAAAGCCAATTCAAATGGTGAAGCCGATATGTTTTTTGCTGCGATGAAGGAACTTGGTTTTATGGATTGATAGCATATGACGAGATTGATGTTTAGCCTTGTAAAAGAATAATTGGGAAAGCATTTATTAATACAATGCAAGGCTTGGTTTTAATATGCTTTATCTATAGTTCTTGCAAACATCGCTTTGGGGGGGGATAAAAGGCAGACTGCTGGGATAATCCCAATCCCTTAAATTGGTGCTGCAATGGATGCAGTAAGTCATAGGGTGTCTACTGGCAGTTGGAGTGGTGCAGGCACAGCCGCGCTTAATGGAATGGGTGACGGAGCATTGTCAGGAGCCGTTACCGGCGCAATAACAGGTGCTGTCGGTAGTGCGATAAAAGTCTCACAAGCTGCGAAAGCATGGGATAGTGGTACATTTAAGTCAGGGTATCAATCAATGAAATACCACTATAATAAACATGTAGTAAGCAAAGGATTGACAAAGGGAAACAATGTGCTCAAATATACACAAGATGCAGTGTGTTTTGCCAATCGAA
The DNA here is from genome assembly GCA_944382895.1 of uncultured Clostridia bacterium. Classification (GTDB taxonomy): domain Bacteria; phylum Bacillota; class Clostridia; order Oscillospirales; family UBA644; genus QAKR01. The sequence goes on from CALWNV010000069.1 coordinate 1,517, forward strand.
ATTCTTCTGTATTGAAGTATACCTACAACTACAAGTATGGAAATTTATCTTGGAATTTTACTTATTTAACTGGACAGGGTGGAATGTTTACATCAGCTGGCAAGATTTTAACGTTCTGGTATAGGTGAATGTAATGAAAAACAAACAACATAAGTACATTTTGAAAGCATTTATAGAATCAAGAATTCCTACGGTAATGCGTAGAAGTGCTCCTGAACTTATAGCTATAGATTCTATTATAGGGGGGTATTGCATGCGACTGGTAAAGCGAGAAAAATTCGTCGAACTCCCATCAAGTGAAATTATTTCCAAAACAGAAAAAGTTACTTTTTCAGAATTGATAAATCAATCAACAGGAATGGAAAAAGATGAATTAGTAGTATATTATCGGCTTGCAATACTCGCGGAATCTATATTGATTCAGTATCGGCGATAACACATCCCAGCAAGCATTGCCTTTGGGGACAAAAGGAGGTTTGTCGGTGGATCAATGCGGATAATATGATTACAACTGGGTCGGATTTGACGGGGTTAAATCTCTTTGCATATTGTGGCAATAATCCAGTTAATCGTGTAGATCCTTTAGGACAATTTTGGATTTCTGCAATAGCAGCTATAGTGGCGGTTGTCACGGTGATTGCAAAAATTGTATGCACTGTGAAGGAAACCAAAAGAGTTCAAAAAGAGGTGGCTTCTTTACCTGAACCGATGGCCGATATAACTGAAAGTTTTAGGGAAACCCTTAAAACAAATGCGAACAAGGAACATTCCAGTTTAATAATTTGGTGATTCAGGGTCAAGATATTGGAAATATCAACTTTGGTTACACCGGTAAAGCACTTTGATTGCCAGATTCAGTTTTGTTAGCTGGCGCAGGTTTTGCGCAAATCAAGGCAGGAACATCCAACTTTTCGTTTATTATGGCTTCCAATGGCGATGATCTTCGCGATCAAGTGTATATAATGTATGGAATTATGCTTTACAACGAAGACTATTAAGGAGGTTATGATGAAAAGACCTATTGTGATAATTTTATCTATATTATCAAGCGTTGTTTTAATAGTAGCGCTTGCCTTGTTTATTCACATTTATATTATTCCAATTTTGAATATTGGAAACTCTCAAACGAACACTCCGGAAACTTTTTTAATGGCTTCTCAGTCACCAGATAGTAAATATAATTTAGAAGCATATAGAACAGAACCTGGCGCAACCGTTGATTTTTCAATTAGAGTTTATTTAATAATAGATAATAGAAAATGTATTATTTATGATGCATATCATGAATACGAAGCCAAAATTAATTGGATTGATAATACAACGGTTTCAATTAATGGTAAAACACTTGATATATCACAAGGTGAAAAGTACGATTGGCGTACGCAATAATTATTCCACAAAATGCCCCAGCAAGCATCGTCTTTGGGGACAAAAGGAGGTTTGTTGGGATATTTCAAGCTCTTAAAAAGGTTTCAGGTCTTTATGGTATCATAACGGTGAGCCTTGTTGTGATAGGTATATTACTGTATTGTAAACATTTTAATATGTAAAAACTAAGGGTTGTATTATTACTTTTAAGAGACGGAACAGACGGAGAGAAATTTTTCTCTCCGTCTGTTGCTTATTATAAAGGAATAATAAGTGTGTGAAAAGCCATGTGTGTTATTCCAGAGGGGTTACAGCAAAACAAGAAGAATTCCTATGCGTATTGACTGAAAATGTAAAATCTGATATAATAAAAACAATAAACTGTAAAGATTTATCAGACGCATGTTTATTTGATTGAAGCAGACCTTTATTATCTGCAATCGAGTATTATGCCCCGGTGACTTACCGCTTTCGATCAGGCTGTTGGTGTACGATAAAATTCATGCCGTAAGGAGGAAATACTGTGAATAGAACACCTGATGTTGAAGTGATATTTGAATTCAATGGTACAAGAATGAATCCGGTGGCTGATGGTTACCGACCGGCTCACTTAATCACTGATAACTATTTAACCACGGGTATTCATCATTATTATCAAGTGAATGCAGTACCGCCAAATGGTACCGCAAAAGGAACAATTACATTTTTGTCACCGGAAGCATATTCCCACTGCCTTTGGATTGGTAAAAAAATTAATATTCAAGAAGGCGCTCGTGTTGTGGGATATGCCACTATAACCAAGATTTTTAATCCTCTCTTATGTTTAGAAGGTAGAGCTTGAGTTATCTCAGCAGTCATCACCTTTTGGGGACAAAAGGTGAATAGTTGGAATAATCACTAATTTCTTAAAAAGACTTCGGGAATTCTTCTGATAAGCGTCGTGGTCTGATTGGCGACGTTTGATGATAATATAGGACATAAACAATACGTAAGATAATTTAAGGAGCCATAGACGATGATTTATTTGCAATCTTTTCATTTGCTTTCGAGGGAAGAAGATGAAAATTTTTTTAATGTCCGTTCTTCGACTTTCAAAACTAAAAACTACCGTACTTGTTATTCGACTAAATATCCGTTCATGTTGTTCCGTGAGCGCGATATTCCTGATTTGAATTTTGATGATATTACAATTTTTTATGGGAACAACGGTAGCGGGAAAAGCACAATATTGAATGTAATTGCGGAAAAACTCGGATTGAAGCGGGGAACAGCGTATAACCGCAGCGATTTTTTTGATGATTATGTCGAGTTATGTAATTTTGAGCTTGCCGAAGCGCTTCCGTCTGCGAGTAAAATTATTTCAAGTGACGATGTGTTTGATAAGGTTCTTGATATTCGCCGTATAAATGAAGGTATCGACAGTAAAAGAGCCAATTTGATAACAGAGTTTATAAACGAGCGCAGTAGTACAGGATCAAACAATCTTCAAGGGCTTGATGATTATGATCGCTGGAAATCGGTTTCTGAAGCGAGAAGTAAAAAATCTACACAGTCACAATATCTGCGCTCGAGAGTGATGCGCAATATCCAGGAACGATCCAACGGGGAGAGCGCGCTTTCATTTTTTGTTGATTCAATAATAGACGATGCTTTATATCTTCTTGATGAACCGGAGAACAGTCTTTCACCGTCAAATCAAATACAGCTGAAATATTTTATTGAGGACTGTGTCCATAATCAGGGCTGTCAGTTCATTATTTCAACGCATTCACCTTTTTTGTTGTCATTACGGCATGCAAAGATTTATGATATTGATTCCGTGCCTGTTTGTTTGCGACATTGGACTGAGCTTGAGGGAGTCCGTGTGTATTATGATTTTTTTAATGAACATAAGGCAGATTTTGAAGATTGATAGATGAAGCTTATATTATAAAGAAATGTTTATATGTTTTTGAATGTTTACAGGGATTGTGCAAAAGAGGGAGAAAATGAAAGTTAAAAAGTTGACCGGCAATGAACTTGAAGAATTGTTGGCGAGCAGAAACAGTAAAAAATATATTTATTTGCTGCATATGTTACGCAATGCAGGGAAGCCCGGGATTGCGGTTACGGAGATAAACGGTTATTGTATAGATAAAGATATTGTTATTGTTATCAAATATATTTTTGACGGCAGTCAGTTTTATTTTGAGGTATCTGATCATGATAGATTGAAATATTTTTATAACAAATTAAAAGATATCATGAAATCATCCGATTCGGTGATGTTGTCGTCAGATGATGAAAATTTATTTGATGATATTGAGTTTATAAAATTGTTCGGGAGACATTCTGTTTGGAAAACGGAACAGTACGGAATGTTCGGGTTTGAGAAAGATCATATACAAGATACGCACATAAGGATTTTGACTTCTGAAGATGAGGGGCGGATAAATTCTTTCAGAGAACCTTTTGTGAGATATCGTAACAATTTGAAAAACGCATATGAAACATGTATTAAATTAAAGAATGAGGATTGCAAGATTTTCGGATATATTGACGACAGCGGAAATATTCTGGGGTATCTGATAGCCGATACCGCCGACGGAGAGTATTGGGATATAGACTACGTATATGTGTCAGAAAACGCGCGCAGGAAAGGGATAGCAAAAAAACTTGCGGTTTATTACGCGGCGGAGATTATTTCAGGAGGAGGGTTCCCATCATATGGGACACCTGAAAACGCTGCTTCGGAAAAAGTTGCGTTAAGTGCCGGCTTTGAATTATTTGAGAGAAGATATAACACCTCGTGGGTCCCGGCTGAGTGTTTTTGAAAACCGAATCGGTTTTTTTTGTTATATTTGAAAATCGATTTGATTTTCTGTGGGTATTTCTGTAAAAGACAATGTGTTGTGGTGAAATGAATAAAAGACAGGCAGACCTTCTTCTTTTATGAAAAATCCCGGAGAAAATTTTCTCCGGGATTTTTATGGTTTTTGTAAATAAGTAATGGTTTACAGATGCCAGTTCTTAGGTGTATATTCAAGCTTGGGGTCGTTTACCATATCGACTCTTTCCGTTATCCTTGTTATGCCGTGATCTTTCATTTCCTGCCAGAGTTCCTGGCCCATTTGCATATATTTCATGATACCTGTTGTAGCGTTGACTAAAGGTTTTCCAAACATTTCGTTTATAGTTTTTGTCCATGGCCTGTATGAGTAGTAGACTGATTCAAACACATAAACTTCGTAGTAAAGAACCTGGATATGGGCGAGTTCTATACGCTCGCGTTTTTCATCGTCTTCGGCAAGCCTTTCCGCTTCCTCAAACAACGCGTGGGCTTTGTCGATATATGTTGTGTCCGCAAAATATTTTAACTCAAAAATTGAAGTCCAGTCAAAGTCCTCGTCGTTTACCATTTCCTCGGTTATTTCAGGATATATGAGATGGTCTGTGTCATATATCTTCGAGGGGAATGAGGTTCTCAGGTCATATCCGTAATAAATAGACGGATGCGCGTCTTCAAAGGTCTCTATTACAAGATCAATGAACTTCTTCACATATACCCCGCTTTCCGCGCCGTAATAGTGCATGCAGAAATCCGTGATAAGCTCGTTATATTCCTCGTCAGTCATATAAGGATTCCAACTGAGCCTGCTCATAAGGTAATATCTTAACGCCACAAGATCCGCCGCCACATCGGTGGTCGCGAAACAGGTAACGCTGTAAGCGTCTTTGTCGGCGTAAAGCATAAAATTGTCATGCATTGCGTAAAAATCGGGATTTGTCATGTTAAATTCGGATGAACAGCCGAGATATTCATAGATATAGATATTTTCAAGTTTGTCGCCCCAGCTGTTTAATGCTTCAACAAAGCTGGAATTCATGTTTTTCTCGCATTTTTCAAATCCGTGTATAACACAGTTGCCTCCGCCGTTTCCTGTTCCCACAAATGCGGAAACGCCGTCTACAATGTCAAGTGTGACAGGCGGGCGCGTATCTTCATACGCGTATGTGACTATTTCGATATTGGGATATACCGCTCTTACGTCTGTCGCTATACGATTTATAAAATACCACCATGAGCCTGTCGGAAGACCGTTGCCGTAAGTGTTGTTGAGCTCGGTGCATTTGTCACAGGTACACCAGCCTCCCGGCCCGTCGTTTTGTGACACGTCAAGGATATCGCAGCGACCGTATGTATCGATCTGCCTTTGTATCCATTCAAGAGCGTGTTGTAATATTTTATTGTAGTTTTCATCGGAGCTTACACACGGCTGCTGATTATATGTATGTTCTTTGGGATCCTCGTTCCCCGTGAGAAGATAGTTTATTGTATGCATGCTCATGTTTGACGCGTGTATTTTTGACATTGAGCCCCATTCCTCTGTTACCGGGTTCAATCCGAGTTTCATTGCAGAGGCACTGTCAGTTTTATAGTAAAAATCCCAGTACGCCCAACGGTCTTCAAATACCGGGACATCGATACGGTTTGTGTTTTCAGGGATCTGAAGCAGGGGCTTGGAAGGTACGTATTCACAGTCAGCCGCATAGAAGCCGCAGCCGAGCTCGTCACGCAAAAATCCGTATACTCCGTAAATGACTCCGCGGGGTTCGCCGGCTATCACGATTTTTCCGTCTACTGCTTTTACCGCGTATCCGTCTGTCCCGAGTTCTTCATAGTTTATATCATAAAGCCCGCGGTTTGTGCGTCCGAGAACAAATTCATTGGTTGTTTCCGGTTCCGCGTCTGTCTTGATTTCAAGAGTTGTTCCGCTGATAAGATTTATGTATTTTTGAAGTTCTGCCGCGGCGTTTTTTTCAGGATCACCGGCATTATCGGCAATTACGATACTGTAATCGCTTTTACCGTTATTGGAAATGGTGATGACATTTTCCCTCCTGACTGCGCATGATGAAAAGATCGAAGCTGTGAAAAACACAGACATAAAAAGACATAAAAGCCTTACTGCTGTTTTTTTCATGTTTTGGTCCTCCTTTTTGTGTTATATAAGTCGCGGTATACTTGATCTATAATATACGGTATGTCCCGGAAATCAGTTATTTATATTTTTGCGCTGGCTTACCCTTAAGCGTCCCATCGCGCGGGCAAGCGCGATTTTGGAAGCTTTGTATTCATTTATGCTTTGTTTCTGACGAAGCTTTTCTTTTTCTTCCTCAAGTGCGTGCCGTGCCCGGACCACATCAATGTCTTCCGGCCATTCACACGCAAGCACAAATACAAGGACTTCGTTGTGAAGGACTTCTATAAATCCTCTTGTATGAAAAGCCTCTTTCCATTCTCCCTCACTTGTTTTTATCCGTAAAGAGCCTATCGGAAGCACAGCGACCATTGGCGCGTGATCGGCATATATCCCGAGGCTTCCGTCCTGTGCCTGAACGACTACAGCTTCCGCCTGGTTATTGTAAAATTCTTTTTCGGGGGTGAGAATGTTGAGTTTGAAAAGTTTAGGCATAAAAAATTCCTCTGTCAGTTTTTAGCTGCGTTCCGGGCTTCTTCAATGTCGCCCACCATATAAAACGCGCTTTCAGGCAAATCGTCCGCTTCTCCGTCGATTATCTGTCGGAAGCTTTCAACTGTTTTTTCAACCGGTACAAATTTACCTTTATTGCCCGTGAATACTTCAGCAACGCTCATCGGTTGTGAAAGAAATCTCTGAAGTCTTCTGGCGCGGTGTACCGTTTTTCTGTCGTCTTCGGAAAGTTCATCCATACCTAAAATCGCTATGATGTCTTTGAGTTCGTTGTGACGTTGCAGGCATTCTCTTACCCTTTGCGCAACGTTATAGTGTTTTTCTCCGACGATATCGGGGTCAAGGATTTTTGAACCGGACTCAAGGGGGTCTACTGCCGGATATATCCCCATTTCCGAGATGCTTCTTGACAATACGGTCGTAGCGTCAAGATGTGAAAATATCGCTGCGGGCGCAGGGTCAGTAAGGTCGTCGGCAGGAACATAAATCGCCTGTACCGAGGTTATAGATCCGTTCTTTGTGGAGGCTATGCGTTCCTCAAGTTCTCCGAGCTCCGTTGTGAGCGTTGGCTGATATCCTACCGCCGACGGCATCCTTCCGAGCAGTGCGGAAACTTCGTTGCCGGCCTGGATATACCTGAAAATATTATCGATAAAAAGCAGTACGTCAAGATGCATGACATCTCTGAAATATTCCGCCATTGTAAGTCCTGTCAATGCCACACGCATACGTGAACCGGGAGGTTCGTTCATTTGTCCGAAGGCAAGCGCGGTTTTTTCGATAGCGCCGG
>CALWNV010000070.1 GCA_944382895.1 uncultured Clostridia bacterium
TCTTTTTAACTCTGAAGCCTTCGGGGATTTTATGTATACACGCTTTGCCCTCCTGCAAATACAAATTACAGGCGGATATTATTCCGCTCTCAAACAAATGTCCCTGTGCGTTATTTACTTTGTTTTTGTATACCTCATAGTCCTTATTCATTTTTTCTCCTTCTTTTGTAAACGGACTCGGAATTATACAGGCATAAGCTTAAATAATAGCCTCCGTTGATTTCGTTATATACCGGAACTATACCGCTGTCAGCAAGGGACAAGGACGGATACTCTTTACTTACAAAATCACTCATACTTAAATCACAGCGATAAAGCTCCCGCATTTTGCATTTTGATATTTTTCCGTCTCTTTTGTACTCTGCGGGTCTTTTAAGGTTTCGTGAGCCGCTCCACCGATGAGCTCCAACAGGCTCCTTTATAAGATATTTTGCAATTCCCACTATTCCGAATTCATTAAATTGCAGTGGCTTTGCCTGAATAAAGCCATAGCCCCAGATTTGGGCGATTTGATTAATATGTATTCCCCCGGATATAACAAGATGATGATGATATCTGCCTTTTTTTGATTTTTCGGTAACTGCGATATATTTAAGCTCAAGACTGTTTTTCTTATAAGCTCTTTTTAACCTCCGCAGAAAATTCCGCTGTTCCTTAAGTGCGTCTTCATCAGAATCCGGAAGATTGTCCGGACTGTATGTTAATGTAAGGCTCAGGTCGTTATTTGTAAAATTGGTATTAAGCAGCCTTATAAGCTCTCTTTCGGAATTTCTCTTATTAAGCCTTTGCTGAACCTCTGAAGACACTTTTTCCTTTTTTCTGCGGGAGCCTTTTTTTGATGAATCTACCCACACAGGATAAATGTCTATATCAACATAGTTTCCGCAAACATACCTTTTCTCTCTGTAAAAACATTTCATATATTTCTCTCTCTTTCTTTGATGTCTTTTTATGCAAGGGGGAAAGACAGTAAAGTCTGCCCGCGTTTCTTTCCCCCTTGCAACCCCCTATCTTTCGCGGCAGAAGAACAAAAACTATTTTCATGGGCATAAAAATAAGATTGATTACAAGCCCGCCATACGCCCTTGCGGAACGTAAAAAAATTAAAACCATTATTAGTTAAAACGGCAGGTCATCGTCATCATCTGCCGAAACACTGATATTTTGCTTATTATCAGCTTGCGGCAAAGCTTCCTGCGCCGATTTCGATTCGGCAAAACAGATTTCCTTGCATACCGTTTCAAAATATTTGGTTTTTCTGCCTGATTTATCGGTTGCAACATTTGTAATATCTCTGCCGACAATAATAAGCTTTGTTCCTCTGCGGCAGTATCTGTCTATAAATGTTGCGTTTTCTCCCCACGCCGTATATGTAAAGAAATCCGCCTCTTCCTTGCTTCTGTTAACAGCCAGCTGAAATTTAACAAGCTTTTTTCCGCTTTCAGATGTTCTCAGCTCAGGATTTGCGGTAAGTCTGCCGCTTCTTACCGAATAGTTTAAATCGTACATAATATTTATCCCTCGTTTGCGTCGCCGAATGTCTTTTGCTCTTTTTCTCTTTTCAGGGTCCTGATATTAAACCATGCGGCAGCGCAAAGCTTCTGGAAATTATCAAGCTCGCTTATAAATTTGCCGTCGATAATATTAAGAGGCTGAATGATTCCTATTAACATTAAGCCGTTTTTCACCGCTAAATACTGACGGTTGTCCGGAGTAAATCTTTCATAATACAGCAAATTAAGCTCACTGTAATCCGAAAAAGGAGACAGGCAGTCTTTATCTATAAAAATTACTCCCTGGCTTGTCTCAAAGGGAACCGCCGTTTTGGATTTCATATTAATGGTATAAGGCAGTCTTAAAATTTTGTTCTCGGTTGTTATGTTGTCGTCAAAGGAAAATACTGAAGAGGGAAGCTTTTCATGCTCCCGAACCGTCATGCTTTTCTGCTTGCTTTCGGAAATTTTGCACACATTGCAAAGACTTATAAAGTCAAGCTCAACTGTGCCAAGCATCGGATAAACAGAGCTCCCGTCGGATATCCACTGCATTTCTTTTTCCTCGTCGTCATATAAAATCATCATATTGTTTTCCTTGCAGAGTGAAATTATCTTACTGAAATTCATAGCTTTTCTCCTATAATCGCAATGTATTTTTTTAAATTGGTCTTGAGCTTATTAACCGTTTCGGCGTCCTCTATTTCCTCAAACAAATTAATTAAGCTCTGTAAGTCTTTCTTTAAAAGGTCAAAAACAAATGAAAACTTTGTTACCTGAGGAGATGCCGACAGCTTCAGCTGCTTTTCAAGGACAGCGGAATGCTCCTTTGACTTCTTTATTTCTTCTATAAGCTGTGCGTTATCCCTTTCATACCTTTCTTTAGCTGTTTTTTCCGCGTCTTTTTTTGTCTCCTCGATTTCAGCCTGATGTTTTTTCTCCATTTCAGAAATCTTCCTGTCGGTTTCTGCTTTCAGCTTTTTTGCGGCAGAATCAATCTTTTTTTGCGCATACTCCTGTATAAGCGCCTTTGAGGGCTCTGCCGGAGGCTGTTTATTCTGCTTTTGTTCAAGCTCTTCAATTTGCCGCAGAAGCTCTTTCTTTTCTGCATTTAACGCTTCAACCTGTCTGCTGAAATTCTCCGCCTTTTCTGTCTCGGCAGTGAAGTCGATGGACATCTGCTCTCCTTTGCTTGTAAGCTCATCAACCTTTGCTTTAAGCTCCTTTACGGTTAATTCGTCTATATTGTTGCTTTCAATAAAGTTTTCCGCTTCGGCAGGAGTAAAAGCGCACAGCACTTTTACCTTTGATATTCCGAACCGTCCGGATGAACGGAAAGTGTCCTCTCCTAAGCATTCAAGAGCTCTTATGTAGTCGTATGCCTGAGATTTTTTTAAACCTACGGCGTTAACCGTGTAATCCTCAAAGCCTGAGTACCCCAATTCCAGATACAGCCGTTCGTCTCTCATTTTTTTAAGATTCAACGCAAGACTGCACATGGCCTCCGCAGCGTCAACGGCATTTTTCAGTATTTCATAATGCAAATATTCAGCCTCCGTTTTTCTTGACGGAGCGTTATCATTGTTTACCGTAAGTATTTCCATAACAAAAATCCTTTCTGTGCTTATTTTGACTGTCTGCTCAAATAGCTCTCCCACTGCTTTACAAAAGCCTGTATAAGGGGAGTTTGTCCGGAATTTTTAAAGCCTCTTACCTGGCATATATGCTGATTGTTTGTGATTTCAACTGTATAAAAGGGCGTATCCGGATCAGCTTCTTTTCTTATGAAACAAATATATGCAGCTCCGCCGGCGTAGTTTTTTATATAAGACTGATTATCATCGCCCACGCAAATTCTTTGACGCTTGCCCTCGTCCTTAATTTCCTTTACCGACTTTGCAGGACGGACAAATAATCCGCCGCTGTGAAATTCGTATTTTTCACATAATTTCGGATACATTTTATTTATCTCTCTGTTCATCAAAGCGTTTTTGCCTGCGGTTTCTTTTCTTTGCTTTTTTTCATTTGCTCTTCTTTGAGCTCTTTCACGGGCTGTTATTAACGCTCTTGTTCTGTCGTGAGCGGCGGCAAGATTCTTCGGAAAAAGTATGCAGCTTTCTGTTAAGCTGTAACCCAGCTTTTCGCAGTCTCTTAAATAATCGGCATAATCGGAAACAGGAAGAAGCGTTCCCGAATGCTGTTTTATTACATAATTCTGAGCTTTCTTTTGGGTAGTATATTTTAGAATTTGCCGCCATGAGTTTTCATATATGTGCTTGTCAACATTTTCAAAAAATAAATGAAGCTCAGATTCCCCGTGTCCGTCCTTTTCAAGTGCTTGCAGATATTGAAGATTCCGTATTGACTGTTCTTTTTCTTTAAAATACTTTATATGTACCTTTGTTAATTTAAACAGCTTCTCAGGCTTTTTTGCTCTCATGTTAAGAACCGAATAAGAGGAAAATCTTAAGCTGTCAAGATACAGCTTCACAAACCCGCATTTAATTAAATATTCCGTGACATTCGGGTATCTGCAATATGTTGTCAGGTGCTTAATGACGTTGCGGTAACAATACTGATCCTTTGTAGCCTTTAAATACTCATCTAAACAGCAGTATTTAAAAGACGTGTCTTTAAACATATCGGTAATGCTGTCTATGTTGTAAAGATAGGCGGCGCCGTATGCCGTAAGCTCTGTGTTAACTCTTGACATCTCATACCAGGGACTGCGTATATATGCTTCTCCGTGGTCAAAGCCGTAATAAAGCCAGGACCAGTCGGAGCCGTATTCAATATTCCGCTTCATCATTTTTACTTTATGCTCCCCGGGATCCATAAAAAGCCGATATTCTTCGGTTATTTGTGTTTCTACCGGCGTCAGGTCGCATTCCCTGAAATTACGCATAACATCAAAATATCTGAAGCAGGCAGTATTTCCGATTCGCTGAAGAACAATAACCTTGGCGGAGGACCACAGCCTTCCTTTGCCTCTTCCGTTATCCTTAAAAATAACCGTTGATTTACATTCGGGACAAAAGCCGATATCATTGTGCTTTAAGAGACAATTTTCAAAATCTCTGCTGTCTGTTGTCCGTCTGTTTCTGTAATCAAGGTCAACGATTTTTTCGCAGTGTGTGCAGTAGCCTTTTCTGCCTCCTTGTCCGTCACGAAAGGTAAACATATATTTACTGTCACTCAGGGGAACATTTCGCACCCATTGCTCAAAGTCCCGGGGCAGCTCCGGAACCTGAAGCATTAACTTATCAATATCCATTTTTCAACCTCACAAATCGGCAAAAATATCAAAGTCCTGTATGCTTTCCGTTTGAGCGGAATCGGCTGTCTGCGATTCGTTAAGCTCGAAATACTCCCTGATCCAGCCGTAAACAATACGATCCTCTACAACAGCACAGCCGGCAACAGCGGACTGCTTCGCATTGCTCTTTACTTTACTCATGCAGGACTTCAGAGACTTTTTCTCATCAAGAATCTTTTCCGCTGAAGCATCTGATTTAATAAGGTTGTCAATAATATACTGGGCAAAGGCCTTAAGGGTTACGTCGTTTTCGGCCTCGGCGTCTATTTTTTCAATTGCTTTTAAAATTTTTTCCGTCATATTTCTCTCTCTTTCTTGACAAATATTTCATTATTAATTAAAATATTGCTGCATTATTTATGTTTGCCGCTGAGGTCCTGCCGGATCTATGCGGCTTTTTTATTTATCGAAAAGGTGAAATTCGCTTATCTTTGCTTCTTTCGTTTCGTTTTTTTGCTTATTACTGCATCTGAAATCCTTTATTATCTGTTCTGCAAAAGTGACAATTATCATCATTATGGCAATCAAAGCTTCAATAACAAGCGTTGCAAGCATTCCGGATATAAACGGGTAGTACATTATTCTCCCTCCTTTTCGTTAAGCTCCCTGCACAATCTGTCGGCTTCGGCTGCATCGGTTGTATAACCTCCGAAATACTCAACATTTCCGCTGTGGAGAGGCTCGTTCATATCAAGCCGTCTGCCGACTATATACATAATTTCGCCGACGATATAATTTGAAAATACTGTCCATTTGCCTATTTTCATTTGATTATCTCCTTTTTCTCATTAAAAAATTTAATAGCTAAATTACTCTTTTTAGTGGTTAACTGCTCCGGCTTCTTTCCATGCTTTATAAAGCTTTAACCCCTGAATTGCTATCCAGTCAACGATTTCCTCATTTCTTGCCCAGTCTGAGTTACTGTCAAGTCCGCTTTCGTGCAGAAAAGCGTGTATTATTTCATGTCTTATTACTTTTTCTTTGTATAAATCAGACTTTTCAACTGTATCTTTGTCAGGTTCAAAATCGTTAATTACAAGCTTCTTGCTGTATGTTTCGCAATAACCGTCACTGCATTCAAGTTTCAAATCTTCTGCTTTATTTCTTTTGATTATCTCATATTCCTGTCCTAATATGTTTACTGTCATTCTGCTTCTTTAGCTCCTTTCAGTTGCCTATTCTCCTCTTTAAGCTCTTTAATCACTCCGTGAAGCTCCGATATTTTATTCATCAGTGCCGCTATCTGTTTTTCTTCAAATTCATTCATCGATTTTCAACCTCTCTGCAAGTCTGTCTATTTTTTCATCAACGTATTTGCTTGTCAAATCAGCACAACCAAAAATCTTTATTGCCTGAATTAACATGATGTTTACATCTGCGATTTCTTCCGCTATCTGCTCAACTGTTGTCCTGCCTCTCTTGTGCTTGCATATAGCGTTCTGAAGCTCTGCAATTTCCTCAAATAATACGTTCAACTGTGCCTCTGCTCCGTATTTCTCTATTGCCTTATCAAAAACACTGTTCATATAATTAATCTCGTCCATTTGTTTTTCCTCACTTTTTATTTCGTTTTTATCTTCAATTTCTTTAAGTCTTTCTCTAAGTTCTGCTGCCTGTGTCGCAACAACATAAAGTATCGCAAGCGGACAATCGCATTCTATACAAGCTCCTTCCATAACATCATCAGAGGACAGATTGCACCCTCTTTCTTTCGCTTTTATTGCGATATACTCGCAAAGGTCTATGTTTTCCTCGCCGTCACCATAACGCAATATAACACGATTGTCTTTTGCATAAGCATAATTCATCATTGTTTCAAAATTGCCGTTAGGTGAGTCTGTGGTAAGCCTTTTACGGTCAAAGATGTTTTCAAATGGCTTTTGCTTTTCGAGGGCTCGTTTTGCTTCTTCGAGCCAATCAATATCGTCTGTAGTCAACTGGTATTCGATACTTTCGTCATTATGTATTGGCGATGACAGTACATCATCAATTATCTCTATCGCATCCGTAGGTTTCATATTCTCCCTCCTTTATCTGCTTCAACAAGCTCACGCAAGCGGTCAAGGTCGTATTCATCGCCAAGGATATTTTCTATTTGAACTAAACGCTTGTAAATCTCTTCAAATGACGGTTTTTCTGTGTTTATTATTTTTTTATACTCGTCTTTAGAAACAACAGTAAAAACATTTTTAGAAAAGCTTATTCTTTTATCTGTCAATCTTTTCATGCTCATTCTTTTACTTCCTTTATGCTTCCTCCATTAGTGGACAATCGCTGCGTCTATAATCCATGTCATAAGGATTACCGACAATTTCAGCCCTATAATCATTTTTTGCCAACGCACAGCACATAGGTGTATCATTAATGTATTGCATAAAAGAACAACGCCCACAACCTATTGGAATTTCGTCAACTATAACTTTATGTACTACCATACTCATTCCTCCACGGGTTCGTCCCAACAATCATAACATCCTTCAATACTATCAGGCTTACAATTATCATAATATCCCAAGTAAATACAACAACCTCTTTTGGGATAACCTTTCTCGTCTTTCGGTGCGTTCGGATATTTCTCGAAAAAGTCCTGCTTTCTTGTTTTTTGCGGGTGTGCTTTCGCCCATTCTTCAACGATTTTTACGGCTTCATCAGGTTTAAACTGTTCAAAATCAGCACAAGCTACGTCTAATAAATCACTTGCAGTACCCAATAAACAATTGTCACAGCCAATATTACAATTTTGCGACATTCTTGCTTTTTCTTTAAAATATTTTACTGCGTCCATGTTACTTTCCTTCTTTATTCAAATTTTTTATAGACATATCATCAAAAAATATGTTATCTAATGTGATCCTTCTTTTATCATCTTTTTCGACCTCAATGACTTCACAACCAAATACCTCTTTTGCATATTTCTTAAAGCGTTCAAAAAGTGTTGGCATACAGAATCTCCTACTTCCATTAAACTTTTTTAAGTTGTTTAAAGCCAATGGAGTCGCAGAAAAAAGTTCCAAGTCCTTCCGCCCAAACAACGTCGGATACGCTCATAGAACGGCCTCTGTAGCCTTTAGGAGGCTCAAGGTTAAAAATGCGGAAGATGTCTTCTAAAGTTTCGGCGTCAACATCTCCGTCAAACACAAGCTTGTAAGAACCCTGATGAATACCACCGTGGCTCATAGTCCATTCGTAGTTCATAAACAGCAGATTATTGGCATCTGTTTCGGGATCAATCTGAAATAATTTGATTTTCATTATTTATCCCTCCTGTTCTTTCTTAAGTTCTTTGCGGGCTTTTGAAAGCAGCCAGTTTCTGATGCACTTTTCGCATATCTTATCGTCAACATACAATTTCTTACACATGCCGGCATTTTCATATCTGCATAAGTTGGCTGCATTCATAACCTTTGCCGCTATTTTTAAAGCCCTGCTTTCAACTGTATCTTTTTTCATTTGATTACCTCCGTATCTTCCAAAGCCGTAATGATATCGTCAAAGGTTTCGCATATAAGGATAAGGGATTCACCCTCAACACGGCATACAAGATAACAGGTTTCGTCTCCCCAATAATCATTTTCAAAAATTAAATACTCTGCGCCGTCAACCTCTGCGCTGTCAAAGACGGACCATGTTTTCTTATATCCTTTTATTTTGATTTTCTGAAATGCCGTTCCTGTCATTGTTTCAGCTCCTTTCTCTTTCTTTTGGCAAGCCCCAG
>CALWNV010000071.1 GCA_944382895.1 uncultured Clostridia bacterium
AAAGGTCTTGCTGAAATGATGAATGTTCCCGGAGTACTCAACGCAGACGAAGAAATCATAAAAAAACTCGACTTGTTTGAATTCTGCGACGGTCATTGTCCTATGCTGACAGGAAACATGCTCAATGCATATATCACTGCAGGAATAAAAAGTGACCATGAAAGTGTCAGTGCAAAAGAAGCTCTGGAGAAAATTTCCAGAGGGATGTATGTCCATATCCGTGAAGGCACGGGCGCAAAAAATTTGAAAGAACTTATAAAAGCGGTTACTCCGTTTAACATGCGTCGTTTTACTTTCTGTACCGATGACAAACACGCTGATGAAATCCTTGAAAACGGTACAATACAAAATTGTATCAGGCTTGCGTGTGAAAACGGGCTTGACCCTATAACGGCAATAACCATCGCTTCACTTAATCCACGCGAATGCTACGGTATGAAAAATACCGGAGCGATTGCGCCCGGATACACAGCGGATATAATAATCAGCGAAACCCTTATCCCAAAAAAAATTCTCGAAGTCTATAAAAACGGAAAACTCATCGCCCGCAACGGAGAACCTCTTTTCGAGCCCGAGAAAACGGATATATCAAAAGTGATATCCACCGTAAAAATCGCAAAAACAGACGAAAAGGATTTTGATTTTATCCCAAACGAGAAAAGCACGGTAATCGAGCTCCATGAAGATACTCTTATAACAACTTCAACAAAATATTGCAAAGAAGATCATCTAAATCTCTGCGCCGTAATAGAACGGCACAAAGCGACAGGAAGAAAAGGATTAGCTTTTATAAAGGGATTGGGGATAAAAAACGGGGCGATCGCCCAGACTATCGGGCATGACAGCCACAATATCGTCGTTGTGGGCGACGGCTCTAAAAATATAAAGACGGCAATAGATGCTCTTGGCTGTAGAGGAGGTATTGTCGTCGTTGAAAACGGATGTGTCACCGCAAAACTCTTACTTGAAATTGCCGGGATTATGACATCTGACACTCTTGAAAACGCCGCGAAAAACAATGAACGCATTATCAATGCCGCAAAAAAGCTTAATCCCGACCTGACATCCTCACGACTGATGATATTATCGTTTATTTCGCTCTTGGTTATCCCCGATGTCAAACTCTCAGACAAAGGAATATTCGACGTTGTAAATCAAAAATTTATCAAAACATAAAAAGCACACATATAAACTTTGATATCATCGGTAAAATATATGATTATGCACAATCAACAAAAACAGACAATTTTAATGTGTATTTCGTCGAAATATATATAAAATAAATAAAACAGATACGAAAATTAAAGAAAACTATTGACATACTTGTGTCGGTTTGGTATAATTTGTTATGTAAAATTTATTATGGAGGGATATTGAAATGTCCAGAAAAATCATTGCACTTTTACTTGCTGTCTTTATGTGCTTAGGCGTTTTCGCAGGTTGTAATAACCAGACAAACCAGAACTCGGACAAAACAAACGACGGCGCACAAAACACAGACAGTTCATTCAAGGTTGGCGCAATATACATAACAAGCCAAAATGATACGGCAGGTTATACATTTGCTCATCATTACGGCATTACAACAGCAATGAAAAATATTGGTCTTTCCGAAGACAATCTTTTCATTGTGGACAACATTCCCGAAGACAAAACACAGGTAAGCAACGCAATTGACACTCTTGCCGGAAAAGGATGTAACATTATTTTCGGTATAAGCTTCGGATATATCGACGCTTTTGCCGAAGCTGCGGAGAAAGAGGAATACAAGGACATAATCTTCTCCCATGCAACAGGATACAAATCCAATGAGACCAACTTCAACAACTATTTCGGAAGAATATATCAGGCAAGATATCTCACAGGTATCGCAGCAGGCCTTAAAGCGCTCGAACTTCAGAATCCCAGCATCGGTTATGTCGCCGCATACGGCACAGAATATGCTGAAACCTGCAGCGGGATTAACGCTTTCGCGCTTGGTGTGCAAGCAGTATATCCCGAAGCTGTCGTCCATGTGAATAAAATCAGCACATGGGGTGACGAAACAAAAGAAAGACAGGCTGCAGAAGCTTTGATCGATACATATAACTGTTGCGTAATTGCTCAGCACTGTGACAGCGCTCAGCCGCAAAAAGTTGCCGAAGAAAGAAAAATATTCTCCTGCGGCTACAATTCGGATATGACAAAAGAATCTCCCAACGCACAGCTCACATCCGCTATATGGAACTGGCCGGTATACTATCAAACAGCAATTGAAGCGGCAATGAACGATCCCGAAAACTTTATGGAAAACGTCGGTATTTACTACGGCGGTCTTAAAGAAAACTTTGTCGGGATATCTCCTGTAACGGATAACTGCGCAGAAGGCACAAAAGAAATAATCGAAAAAGTCTCCGATATGATTATCTCCGGAGAATGGGATGTATTCACCGGAACAAAGCTTTCGATTTCTGAAACCGGAGAAATCACCAAAGTAACAGCCGCCACTCTGGACAACACGGATTCAACCGTTATTGCTGAAGACGGAACAATGTACTGCTATGTCGGAGAAGATGAAGACAGAGCTCTTTCCGCTTCTGATGCTTCCGGTATCGCTTTTGAACATGACGCGGTCATAAAAGGCTCAATGAATTATTATGTAAAAGGCGTCGTAGAAGGCTAAAAATCAGATAAACAGATTTTAATCTATTACTTAGTTGCCGCCCCAAAATTCTGAATTTCGGGGCGGCAATAAACAATAAGGGAGTGCGGGAATGGCTGAATACGCAATTGAACTTCGCAACATAACAAAAACCTTCGGCTCCGTCATCGCCAATAAAAATATAACTCTGAAAGTCAAGCCGGGTGAAATTCTCGCGCTTTTAGGTGAAAACGGGTCAGGGAAAACCACTTTGATGAATGTCCTGTCCGGGATATACAAACCGGACGGAGGTCAAATTTTTGTCAACGGCAAGGAAGTTTCTATCACATCACCGGAAGAATCAAAAAAATTAGGGATAGGGATGGTTCACCAGCATTTCAAACTCATAGACGTATTTTCCGCTGCTGACAATATTTGTCTCGGAGATAATTCAGGAAAATTTTTTCTTTCAAAAAACAGATATAAAAAAATAGATGATTTTGCAAAAAAGCTTGGATTTGAGATAGACAGCCGTAAAATCGTAATGAACATGGCCGTAAGTGAAAAACAGACACTCGAAATAATAAAAGTACTTTATTACGGCGCAAAAATAATTATCCTCGACGAACCTACAGCCGTACTTACTGTTCAGGAAACATCAAGACTTTTTGATATCTTACGAAAAATGAAAAATGAGGGACACTCAATAGTTATCATAACACATAAACTCAACGAGGTCATGGAGATAAGTGACCGAGTAACGGTTTTACGCAAAGGTGAATATATAGACACCGTCACTACATCGGAAACCAACAACCAAAAACTTACCGAGCTTATGGTAGGAAGAAAAATAAATCTTAACATCGAACGCCCCGTGACGGAAAAGCAACCGCCTCTTCTTGAAATACGTAATCTGACTGTCAAAGATGATGAGGGGAATACAGCTATAAATGATCTAAGTTTTTATATCCGCAGCGGTGAAATACTCGGGGTCGCTGGTATCGCAGGCTGTGGTCAAAAAGAGCTGTGTGAGGCGATAGCAGGGCTCAGACCGATTGTATGCGGTAAACTTATACATAAAGGAGAAAGCATTGCCGGCCTTTCTCCGAAAAAAATTATCGAAAAAGGAATAGCAATGAGTTTTATCCCGGAAGACAGGCTCGGTATGGGACTCTCTCCTTCGCTGTCAATAACCGACAATATGCTTCTGAAAAATTATACCCAGGCATCATCGAAATTCAACCCTTTTATTAACAGAAAAAAAGGACGCAGCGACGCTGAAACCGTAATAAAAGACCTATCAATAGACACACCTTCAACGGAAACACCCGTTCGTAAGCTTTCCGGCGGAAACGTTCAGAAAGTACTTGTAGGCAGGGAAATAAAAGCCGGACCAAACGTAATAGTAACAGCGTATCCGGTACGCGGTCTTGATATAAATTCATCATACGCCATCTATAACATTCTTAATAAGCAAAAAAAGGACGGCGTAGGGATATTATATGTCGGTGAAGACCTTGATGTCATGCTTGAACTATGTGACAAAATAATGGTTTTATGCCGCGGGAAAATGATGGGGGTTGTGAACTCCTGCAACACAACAAAAGAAATGCTGGGGCTGATGATGACAGGGACAGAAAACCTGACAGCAAAAGACGGAAAGACTCCCGGTATAGCCGCCGACAGCAACATAAAGGAGGCCTGAAGATGAAAACAAAACAACCGTTTGTACGTATTGTACGCAGAACGGATTTTCCTTTATGGGCTATGATCATTATTAATATAGCAGCAGTACTTGTAGCTGTCGGGATAGGGGCAATTCTTCTTGCCGCAATAAAAGTTGATCCATTTGTATATTATAAAGACATGTTTACTATCGGAACTATTGATAACCGTTTCGCCTATAAAAATTTTGAAGGGCTGATAGAGTTCTTTGTTCCCCTTCTTATAACATCTCTCGCTTTGGCTCTTACATTCAAAATGAAGTTTTGGAATATAGGCGGTGAAGGCCAGTTTATTATGGGCGCGATTTCATCAGCCACAGTAGCTTTGCTCCTTGGGAATTCGCTGCCGTCCTGGCTTACCCTTATCATGATGGCAGTATGCGGAGCTGTATCGGCGGGGATATACGGTCTTGTTGTGGCGTTTTTCAAAGTTAAATGGGGAACAAACGAAACACTTATGACACTTATGCTGAACTACATAGCGTTATATGCTCTGAAATATTTCGGAGAAACCCAGGCGGGATGGAATTTTTTCCTAAGCGGGGAAAGTGTGCGTCCTGTTTTCGCGACATTTCCGGAAAGCGCATGGATGTATACGATTAAAATAGGGAAGTTTTCGCTCAATATCACGCTTGTAATAGCGATATTACTTTGCGCACTTATATATATATACATGAAAAAAACAAAACACGGATATGAGATATCGGTTGTTGGAGACAGCCAAAGTACAGCAAAATACGCCGGCATGAAAGTAGGGCGTATAGTGATGCGCACAATGTTTCTATCCGCAGCGCTCATAGGCCTTGCCGGGACATTTTATGTATCGACAGCTCACTCTTTGTCAACCTCCGTTACAAACAATGTGGGATGGACAGGCATCATTGTTGCATGGCTTTCCAGGCTTAATCCCGTGATGATTTTGGTAACATCACTTCTTATAAGCGTCCTTAGGGTCGGCTGCCAAACGGCCGCTACAAATTTCCCGGTAATTGATTCAAATTTTGCAGACCTTTTGCAGGGTATAATACTGTTTACCGTTCTTATGGCGGACTTTCTCACAAGGTTCAAAATAGTTTTCCGTAAGAATACGGAAAAGGAGGTCGAGGACAAATGAATATACAGATAGACGCACTTAATACAGTTACAATGTTCTTATTCAACATCATTGTATATAATATCGTCCTCCTGTATGGAACTGTCGGAGAAATAATAACCGAAAAATCAGGGAGCCTCAACCTCGGCGTAGAAGGGACCATGGCCGTAGGTGCCATATTTGGGTATTTAATGGGCTGTTATACTAACAGCATGATGATAGGCATTTTATTTTCAATAATCTCGGCAGGGTTATGCGGATTACTGTTTGCGTTTCTGACAGTGACACTTCAAGCAAACCAAAACGTCACAGGTCTGACTATTTCCACTTTCGGAGTCGGGCTGTATTTCTTCGTAGGTAAAGGGCTCGGAGATAACTTTCCCGCTATGTCAGATTATTCAGCAATCAGCGAGGGGGCTAATCCGATCTACATACCTTTTCTCAGCGATATTCCTGTTATTGGCAAAGTAATCTTTTCACAAAATATTCTTGTCTATGTCGGTGTTGCCATCGCGATTTTGGCATGGGTGTATCTCAAATACACAAAACCTGGACTCAAACTGCGCGCTATAGGTGAAAACCCCGCGGCAGCGGATAGTATGGGAGTGAATATAACTCTTTACAAATACATCCATATAATAATCGGTTCAGCCATAATGGGCATCGGAGGATATTATATGGGACTTGTCCTGCGCGGCAGTTTTGAGGGAAGCTCATGCTGGACGGATGGCTACGGCTGGATCGCGATCGCGCTTGTAATATTCGCAAGCTGGAGTCCGGCAAAAGCGATTTTGGGAACAATTATTTTTGGATTTTTCAATACGCTCCAAAGCCGCAGCGGCTCACTCGCGCAAGCTTTCCCGGATTTTCTGGGCTGGTTAAAGGATATTCCGGCTCAATTCTATTCTGCGCTTCCGTTTTTGATAACAGCTATCGTTCTTGTTGCCGAATCGATGCGGAAACGTAAAAATAAAAACGAACCTTCCGCTGTAGGAATCAATTATTACAGAGAGGACAGATAATAAATAATAACGCGCCGCGAATAGCGGCGCGTTATTTAACATCAATAAACAAGAGTTCCGTTTTCATCCTGCAAAAGAATCAGAATGTTTTCCTCTCTCCCGGTTTTTGCGTTTATATATACAAGAGCGTCATTCTCACCTTCAAGTAAAAACTCATAACAAAAAACCTCGTTGCCTCCATCGGTGGGGATTACCGCTTTTTTCGCATTTCCGGCAGAATAATCAGAATTAAGAAAAGCGGCCGCTTCTTCAACGGATAAATCAGCTTCAAGAGTTCGAGACACGCTGTGGTTAAGGAGATAATTCGATGCATCTATAAAAACTGTCTCTCCGTTATCAAGTGCAACACCGACTTTAATAAGATCCGGATAACAAATCACATCATCCTGCACATATGCGTAATTAATCAATAACACATTACCGCTTTCCATATAATAAGTTTCGCGCATATTTTTATAACCTAACTTTTCAAGAATTCCTTTGCCTTTGGAAACCGCTTCTTCAAATGAAACGGAAGCGTCCCCTATTTCTCTTGAATTTGAAAAATATCTTATATATCCGCCTGCCCGGGTCACATAAACATTATAATTTCCTCCCGAAAACGAGTAACACGCTTCCCCGGCATATTCAACAGCACCCGACATATTGAGAGATTCTGCGGAAATATTGAATAGATTCTCGCATAACTCCTCAGCTTTTATTTCTGATATAATTTCTTTACCGGGCAAAAAAACCGATTTTTTATTCATATTCCCTTCGGAAAAAGGACCGTCATATATAAGAGTGGGTAAAGCTTCTATATCACTTTCTATTTTTGCGTAGCCGCCTACCGGCTGAGAATCATCAACAGTATCCTCTGCCGCACGGAACATCTCGCTCAAAGCTTCCGCGTCCGGATTTTCCTCCAAAACAGCCGATTCAGCATCAAGAAACGCACGGCAAACTCCGCTTACCTCATCTGTCAATGTTTTTAGATTTGTTTTTTCCTCGTCACTCAGCGTATCTCCCGAAAGCATCTTCTTCGCAAGAGCATATGCGTAATCACCGGTCACTGTCAACAATCCGGATGTTTTCTGCAACTCCGTATCTGCTCCGGGAAGCTGTTCAAATGCGGTTTTTATTCCAGAGGCGGCCTGCTGTATCTGAGAAACAAGCGTTACGAACTGATACAGGCTTTTTGAATATTCAAGTTTTTGCATATCCGACAAAAGAGTTTCGGAAAGAGCGGCTACTTCAGCAATGCTTTTCTGATATGAGGAAGACAACACATAACGTGTATTCATGTTTTCCTTCCATGCAAGCACGCTGAAAACACTCAAAACAACAAGAATCGCTATTATAAATGAAATAATTTTTATGAAAGTCTGCATTTTCATCTTAATCATCTAAAATCACCCTGAAAATATTTTTAACAAAACTCTGCTAAATATTCCCGTAACTCTTTACTAAATCAAAAAAATATGCTATACTTAATAAAATAGCAAAGTATGGGGTGT
Source organism: uncultured Clostridia bacterium (assembly GCA_944382895.1). Classification (GTDB taxonomy): domain Bacteria; phylum Bacillota; class Clostridia; order Oscillospirales; family UBA644; genus QAKR01. The sequence continues at coordinate 7,956 of CALWNV010000071.1, forward strand.
GGATATTGGAAAACACAATTATTTTTGAAAGTGAAAAAACTTTTAATGTCCCCGTGAAAATAGTGGACAATTATCTTTCCGCGTCCGAAACAGAACTGCGCCTTATACTGTTTTTACTACGTAATCAAAATACTTCATTTACAAAAAAAGATATAATTACTGCTATCGCAGAGGACGAGGCAAGGATTGACAAAGCGTTTGAATACTGGTGCAAAGCCGGGATATTGTATAACTACGGAAATCGCTTCACGCTTGAACGTCCCAAGATAGCTGCCTCCGAAATTATGAAATACTCTGCGTCTCAGATCGCCAAACGTATAGAAGAAGACGAAGGGATCAGATTTTTACACACAACCGCCGAAAGGTTATTGCGTAAACCTCTTTCAACCGCAGATAGCTCAATAATCCTCTCTCTTACCGACTGGAACGGACTTCCTACTGAAGTAGCGGCTCTTTTGCTTCAATACGCCGCGGATCAAGGATACGGTCTTTCAAAAATACAAAAACTCGGAATCGAATGGGCGGAAAA
>CALWNV010000072.1 GCA_944382895.1 uncultured Clostridia bacterium
TGTTGCGCCTATACTTGAAAGTATCGCTGTTATACAGGTTCCTATGTTTTGTCCGAGAATAACGGGAACCGCCGCCCCGAATGTAATGCCGCCCGAGGATGCCGCCGCCTGCAGGATGCCTACCGATGCGGAGGAACTTTGAATAATTGCGGTTATTACCGTGCCTGCGAGAATACCTAAAAGAGGGTTTTGTGAGAATGTGGTGAAGATTTGTTCAAACACGCTGTTGTCGATTTCTTTGAAAACCCCGCTCATCAGGTTCATTCCCACGAACAAAAAGCCAAACCCTAAGAAAATCGAAGAGATAGATTTGCTTTTTTTTGAGGAAACCGCCATAAAGATAATGATTCCTATCGTAAGTGCGATAGGGCCTAAAACCTCCGGTTTGAATAGTGAAAAAATGTCACCGAGGCTTATGATCTGCGCGGTGACCGTTGTTCCTATATTTGCTCCCATGATTACCCCGGTAGCTTGTATCAGTGACATTATTCCCGAGTTGACGAAGCCTACAACGGTAACGGTAGTTGCGGAGGAGCTTTGTATTACCGCTGTTACCGCGGCGCCCATAAGCGCGCCTTTCCAGACGCGGTTCGAAAATTTTTCGAGGGTCCTTTCAAGTTTTGCCCCGGAGCTTTTCTGAAAACCTTCGCTCATCAATTGCGCTCCGTATAAGAACATTGCGACTCCGCCGAAAAAGGTTACAATTAAAATAACGGTCTCGATCATAAGCAATCCTTTCAGGTAAAATATTCGCATACTGGATTAATTATAACATTATATATATTTCGTGTCAATATTTTCCGACAAATTTTTCGGAAATTTTATTATTGTGAAATTTCAATTAAACTCGTATCTAATTTGTTTTGTTTTGCGTAAACAAGCGCTATTGATTTTTGATATTTTTTTATGTATAATAATTAGGGTGAATAATTTGAAAGTGTCATTTTATACTCTCGGATGTAAGGTAAACAGTTATGAGAGCCAGATAATGAGAAAGGAATTTGAGAATCACGGTTGGCAGATTGTAAAATTTTGCGATGACGCGGATGCGGTCGTAGTTCATTCCTGTGCCGTGACAGAAGAAAGCGCGCGTAAAACAAGGCAGATGTTAAGAAAAGCGAGACGTTTTTGCCCTGATGCGTGTATTGCGGTCGTGGGTTGCCTTGCCCAGATTTCACCTGAGTCACTGAGAGATATCGCCGATGTTGTTTCCGGGAGCAAAGATAAAAAACGCATTGTTTCACTTGTTACTGATTATATGTTCTCGCATGAAAAGGCTGAAAATGTTTCCGATATTTCCCATGAACATGTTTTTGAGAAAATGATCCTTGAAAACGGCGAAAAAACACGGGCGCAGATCAAGATTGAAGACGGGTGTGATAATTTTTGTTCCTACTGTATCATTCCGTATGCGCGCGGAAGAGTCAGGTCAAAATCTGTAGAAGATGTTATGGAAGAGGTTTCCGGGCTTGTTGAGAAGGGATATTCAGAGATTGTTCTTACGGGTATACAACTTGACGCATATCGCTCAGGAAGCGTAAGTTTGCCGGGACTTCTTGAAAAAATAGATGATATCCCGGGTTTGCTTCGTATACGGCTTGGTTCGCTCGAACCTTCCTTTATAAATAATACCAACGTTTCAGTCTTGAAAAAAATAAAACATCTGTGTCCGCATTTTCATCTTTCGTTGCAAAGCGGATGTAATGATGTTTTACGCAGGATGAACAGACATTATACGACAGAGGAGTTTTTTGATGCTGTAATGCTTTTACGCGAAAACTTTGAAAACGTTTCGATAACTACCGATATTATAGCAGGCTTTCCCGGTGAAAGCGATGCTGATTTTTTACAGACAGTAGCGTTTGCGAAAAAAGCTGAGTTTTCAAAGATACATGTTTTCCCGTTTTCTCCGCGTGAAGGAACTGTTGCATATACTATGTCCCCCCGGGTTTCGCCCGACATAAAAAAGAAACGTGTCGCTGAACTTCTTGAAGTGGATGCAGAACTTACGAAGCATTTTGCATGTTGTCAGAAGGGACGGACTCTTTCGGTTTTGTTCGAACAAAAAAAGAATGGTTATTTTATAGGTTATGCTGAGAATTATGTTCAGGTCGCTGTCAAAACAGATAAAAATTTGGAAAATATTGTGAGAAAAGTCAAAATAATAGATGTTTCAGACGGAATTTGTTTCGGAGTACTTGAAAGTGATAAATAGTTATGTTATAATTATTTATATTATAATAATTCAATAGTAAATTTATTAGGGGGAACCGATCATGGTTTTCAGGATATATATTGAAAAAAAAGAACCCTACGCGGTTGAGGCAAAGGGGGTATTATCCGATATACAAAAAACCCTCGGAATAAACAGCCTTGAAAAAGTCCGTATCTTTAATCGGTATGATATTGAGGATATTTCTGAGGAAAACTATGATCGTTCCCGTGATATAATATTTTCGGAGCCTCCCGTTGATGAATATTATTATGAAAACACCCCCGTTTCGCCGGAAGAAGCAAGGGTGTTTTCAGTTGCTTATCTTCCCGGTCAGTTTGATCAGCGTGCAGACAGTTGTGAGCAGTGTATCTCTCTTTTGACAGAAAGTGAGCGCCCTTTTGTGCGTTCCGCAAAGGTTTATGCTCTTTATGGGGAGATATCTGACAGTGAGTTTGATAAAATTAAAAATTATCTTATCAATCCCGTTGAAGCAATGCTTTCTCCTGAAGAAAAACCGGAAACTTTGAAACTTGAATACGATATTCCGGAAAAGGTTGAGGTCCTTGACGGTTTTATATCTTTTTCCGATTCAGACCTGCTTGAATATGTAAAACGATTTTCCCTTGCGATGGATGCCGATGACGTTTTGTTTTTAAGAGATTATTTTCGTGATGCTGAAAAGCGTGACCCGACAATCACCGAATTACGTATGATAGATACCTACTGGTCGGATCATTGCCGTCATACGACATTCTTGACTGAAATCTCCGGTGTGACGATCGAACCGGAGTATGTAAAAAAAGCTTATGAAGAATATCTTGAAGACCGAGAGCGTCTCGGTATAAGTAAACCGTCAACTCTCATGGATATCGCGACAATAGGTGCGAAAGTCCTTAAACACGACGGGTTTCTTGTAAATTTGGATGAGAGTGACGAGATAAATGCTTGTTCGGTAAAGGTCGAAGCTAATGTCGACGGTAAAAAGGTTCCGTATCTTTTGATGTTCAAAAACGAAACACATAATCATCCGACAGAAATAGAGCCTTTCGGCGGTGCCGCGACATGTCTTGGCGGCGCGATACGAGATCCTCTTTCCGGTCGTGCTTATGTATATCAGGCCATGAGGGTTACCGGCGCTGCCGATCCCCGGACACCGTTTGAAAAAACTCTTAAAGGGAAGCTCCCTCAAAGAAAGATAGTTACCACGGCTGCGGACGGTTACAGTTCATACGGAAATCAGATAGGTCTTGCGACAGGTTTGGTAGATGAAATATATCATCCTGGTTATGTCGCCAAACGTATGGAGATAGGTGCGGTGGTCGGCGCCGCTCCTGAAGAAAATGTTGTTCGCAGTGCTCCGCTACCGGGTGATGTCGTTATTTTACTTGGCGGTAAAACCGGACGCGATGGTTGCGGCGGGGCTACAGGTTCGTCAAAATCTCATACGGTTCAGAGCTTGTCATCGTGCGGGGCCGAGGTTCAAAAAGGTAATCCTCCCGAGGAACGGAAGATCCAGCGTTTGTTCAGAAACAAAGCTGTTTCAACTTTGATAAAGCGTTGTAACGATTTTGGCGCGGGCGGGGTTTCCGTGGCTGTAGGAGAGCTTGCCGATGGTCTGGATATCGATCTTGACGCCGTTCCGAGAAAATATGAAGGTCTTGACGGAACCGAGCTTGCAATTTCCGAATCTCAGGAGCGAATGGCTGTTGTTGTTTCCCCGGAAAACGTTGATAAATTTATCAGTTACGCGGATAAAGAGAACCTTCTTGCTACGGTTGTCGCAGTTGTTAAAGAAGAAGCTCGTCTTACAATGACTTGGAAGGGCAATGTGATTGTTGATATTTCTCGCGAGTTTCTTAATTCAAACGGCGCGAAAAAATATACGGATATATTTGTAGGTCTTGATAAAGAAATCTTTGATAATAATAAATATGATTTTGAAAAAACATACAATGATTTGGCTGAGGATTTGAATATCTGTTCAAAGCAGGGGCTTACAGAACGTTTTGACAGTACGATAGGCGCTTCAAGCGTGTTTTTACCTTACGGCGGTAAACGCCAGCTTACGCCGGAGCAGGTAATGGCTGCTAAGCTTCCGACAATGGGACAGGATTGTTCCACGGCGTCCGTGATGTCGTACGGTTTTTCACCTGAAGTATTTGAAAAATCTCCGTTCAGAGGCGCGGTCTGCGCGGTTGCCGAGAGTATCGCGAAGCTTGTTGCCGCAGGCTGCTCAAGAAAAAAAATGTATCTTACATTCCAGGAGTATTTCGAACGAACTCAAAATAATCCTGAAAGATGGGGAAAGCCTTTTTCTGCGTTGCTCGGTGCTCTGCAGGCTCAGAAGGGGTTTGAGGTTGCCGCGATAGGCGGTAAAGACAGTATGAGCGGGACATTTGAAAATATTGATGTCGTCCCGACTCTTGTTTCATTTGCTGTTGCTTCCGAAGATGCGGACAAACTTGTTTCGACTGAATTTAAAAATATAGGGCATCGTGTTTATGCGGCGTTTCCTTTATATGATAAAGATTTCCTTCCCGATTACAAACATTTCAATCAGCTTTATGATAATATTTATGAGCTTTTCGGGCAGCATAAAATACTGGCGGCGTCAGCTATAACGAAAGGCGGTGTTGCGGAAGCTGTTTTCAAGATGTGCATAGGTAACGGATACGGGTTCAGATTTACCGACAGCCTTTCGCTCGAATCCCTTTTCGGTCATTTTTACGGAGGAATAGTTTTTGAAACGGCGGAAGAGATTCCCGGCTACACATATATCGGAACGATCGAGGAATCCGGGCTTTATTATAACGGAAAAACAATCGATATCGATGAGCTGACGAAAAAATGGTCCGGAGTTTTGGAAAATGTTTACCCGATGAATGCTGTCGAGGCTGCTTCCGTAAAAGAATATGATTGCAGGCTGCGTCCCGCGGTTTCTCCTAAAATCGGTATTGCAAAGCCGAAAGTCATAATCCCGGTTTTCCCCGGAACAAATTGTGAATATGATACTGCTCGGGCTTTTGAGAAAGCCGGCGCTGAGGTTCAGACATACGTGATAAGAAATAACGGAGTCCGGCAGATTTCCGAATCGGTCGCAGATCTGAGCGGGCTGATAAATAAATCACAGATATTGATGTTCCCCGGAGGGTTTTCCGGCGGTGATGAACCTGACGGTTCAGGCAAGTTCATAGCTTCGTTTTTCCGTAACCCGGTTTTAGCTGATGCCGTAAATACACTTCTTCAGACAGGTGATGGGTTGATCCTTGGTATATGCAACGGTTTTCAGGCTTTAATCAAACTCGGGCTTTTACCATATGGAAAGATTTGTGATATGACTGAGAATTCACCCACTCTTACATTTAATTCCATAGGCAGACATCAGTCAAAAATGGTGAGGACCAGAGTGAGTTCCACTAATACCGTATGGATGAATCTTTGTGAGCAGGGAGAGGTACATAACGTTGCGATCTCACACGGCGAAGGCCGCTTGATTGCGCCCGATATGGTTCTTTCTTCGCTTGCGGCAAACGGACAGATTATTACCCAGTATGTCGATTTATTTGATAAAGTGACTTCCGATATACGCTATAACCCGAATAACTCCATGGACGCGATAGAAGGGATAGCTTCTCCTGACGGAAGGATTTTCGGTAAAATGGGTCACAGCGAAAGAAAAGGCTCTCAGGTCGCGAAAAACGTGTATACGAATCCCGGGAATCCCGATCAAGGTAAAGATCAGAAGATTTTTGAATCAGGTGTTAATTATTTCAAAATATAGGAGGTACTCTTTTGGCAAAGCAGTATACAAATGACAGCATATCGGCGCTGAAAGGCGCAGAGCGTGTAAGAAGCCGTCCCGGCGTAATATTCGGGTCGGATGGTCTCGATGGCTGCTGCCACGCGTTTTTTGAGATATTATCCAACTCTATAGATGAATTCAAAGGCGGGAACGGTAAAAAAATCATTGTTACCGCATACGCGGATAATTCGCTGGAGGTAACTGATTTCGGAAGGGGCATACCGGTTGAGTTCAATGAGAAGGAAGGCAGGTATAACTGGGATCTTCTTTTTTGTGAATTGTACGCCGGAGGTAAATATAAAAAAGGCGAGGCCGAAGTATATGAGTATTCTCTCGGTCTTAATGGTCTTGGTCTTTGCGCTACACAATACGCTTCCGCATATATGGATGCCGAGATATATGACGGAGAATATAAATACACTCTCCATTTCAAAGACGGGGAGCCGTCGAAGCCATATGATGAGATGTTGGAAAAAACACCTCTTAAGCATAAAAGCGGTACAAGCATACGCTGGCTTCCCGATGTGCGCGTTTTCAAAGATATCGCTATTCCGAGAGAATATTTTCGTGATGTATTGAAAAAACAGGCTGTGTGCAACGCGGGGCTTACGTTGTTGCTGCGTTGGCAGGACAGAGCGGGTAAAGGTTTTGAGGAAGAAACATATTATTACGAAAACGGTATATATGATTATCTTCTTGAGATCGCAGGCGATGAGGAGCTCTTGACTTCCGTACAGTCGTGGTCTTGTGAGCGTACAGGCAGAGACAGGGCGGATCTTCCGGATTATAAAGTAAAGCTGAATTTTGTTTGCGCGTTTTCCAATAAAGTGCAGCTTTTGGAATATTATCATAATTCGAGTTATCTGGAGTACGGCGGAGCCACGGATAACGCGGTCAAGAGTGCGTTTGTTTTCGGGATAGAAAATTATATTAAGCAGACAGGGAAATATACAAAAAATGAAAGCAGGATAAAATTCCAGGATGTTGCGGATTGTCTGCTTCTTGTTTCAAACTCATATTCAACAGAGGCATCTTTTGAAAACCAGACTAAAAAATCAATAACCAATAAGTTTATCCAAGATGCCGCAAATGAGTTTTTGAGGCATATGATAGAGGTTTGGTTTATTGAGAACAAAGCGGATGCGGAGAAGATAGCCAATCAGGTCCTGATAAATAAGCGCAGCCGTGAAAATGCGGAAAAAGCACGTATGAACATCAAGAAAAAACTTACAGGAGAACTTGATGTTGTGAATCGTGTGGAAAAGTTTGTGGACTGCCGTTCAAAAGATGTCTCGGCGCGTGAACTTTATATTGTTGAGGGTGATTCTGCTCTCGGCTCATGTAAGCTTGCCAGACAAGCGGAATTTCAAGCGATTATGCCTGTCCGTGGCAAAATTCTCAATTGTCTGAAAGCCGATGCTTCACAGATACTTAAAAGTGATATAATAATGGATCTTGTAAAGATAATGGGCTGCGGTATCGAGCTTTCATCAAAAGGCAAACAGATCGCGGAATTTAATATTGACAATCTTCGGTTCGCAAAAATAATAATCTGTACAGATGCGGATGTTGACGGGTATCATATACGGACACTTATCCTGGCAATGATATACCGGCTTATGCCTACACTTATCCGTGAGGGCAAGGTGTATATAGCCGAATCTCCTCTTTATGAGATAACCACAAAGGATAAAACGTTTTTTGCTTATACTGATAAAGAAAAAGATAAAATTGTCGGAGAGCTTACGGGAAAAGTAAATATCCAGCGCTCTAAGGGCTTAGGTGAAAACGAGCCTGAGATGATGTCTCTTACGACGATGCATCCCGATACAAGAAAGCTTTTACGGGTCCTTCCTGAGGATCCCGAAAAAACAGCTAAGATTTTTGAAGTCGCTTTAGGTAATGATCTGTCCGGTCGTAAAGATTATATAGCCGAGCTTGGGCCGAAATATCTTGATATTGCTGATATTTCGTAGGAGGTGATGGTTGTGAACACTTTTAATGACAGCCCTATAACTAAGACGATAGAAGAAAATTTTCTTCCGTTTGCGATGAGTTCGATTGTTTCGCGTGCGATACCTGAGATTGACGGATTTAAGCCTTCGCACCGTAAGCTTTTGTATACGATGTATAAAAAGGGTCTATTGAACGGTCCTACTACAAAGTCTGCTAATATCGTAGGCGAAACCATGAAACTTAATCCTCACGGCGACGCTGCGATTTATGAAACTATGGTGCGACTTACGCGCGGACATGAAGCTCTTTTACATCCTTTGATCGAGAGCAAAGGCACATTTGGTAAACATTATTCCCGTGACATGG
>CALWNV010000073.1 GCA_944382895.1 uncultured Clostridia bacterium
GGAGCTATGTTGCTTGCGGCGTAAGCGGTATATTCAAGAACTCCCATATCAGCAGTCTCGCTTCCGAAACATAATTCATCGCATATCCCGAGTGCATTAAGGATGAAAACACTTCCGTAAGCAAATTTTTCGGCAGAAGCTATACTGTAGGATACGGGAAGTTCTATAACAAGATCCACCCCGTTTTTTACTGCGGCTGCGGCTCTTGTATGCTTATCAAAAAAAGCAGGTTCGCCGCGTTGTACAAAATTTCCGCTCATGACCGCTATGCGACGGCTCTCGCCGCAGGCGGCGAGATGGTATTTGTGCCCGAGTGTAAAAGGGTTATATTCCGCAATTATTCCGACAGTTTTCATTTTAACGAATTCCTCCGTGATATCAGGAAAGATATTTTATAAAAAGCGGTATAAAACGTGCGTTTCGCAGAACAAAAATGATAAAACGGAAATTTTTGAAAATTTCCGCAAAGGTATTGCAATTTTGTCGAAAAGGATATATAATTGTAATATTGAAAACGCATCATATTGCATTTTATTATAGTATATTTTGGAAAGATTTGCAATACTTGATGCCGGAAAACAAAAAAACAGGTGATTGGTTATGAAGATTTTGGTAATAAACTCCGGTTCGTCTTCTCTTAAATATCAGCTGATAGATATGGAAAACGAACAGGTTCTCGCAAAAGGGCTTTGTGACAGGATAGGTATTGACGGTACGCTTAAGCATAAGAGCGCCGGTTCTGAGGAATTCAAAAGGCCTTGTCCTATGAAAACTCATGCCGAGGCTGCTCAGGTGGTCATTGATACCCTTACAAGAGGCGAACATGCCGTTATCAGTTCGATAGATGAAATAGGTGCGGTCGGGCATCGTATAGTACAGGGCGGAGAGTATTTTATAGAGCCGTGTCTGGTAACTGACGGTGTCGTTGAAAAAATAGAGGCTTGCGATACCCTTGCTCCGGTTCATGCTTATCCGAATGCCGCCGGGATACGTTCGTGTTCTGCGGTTATGCCTAATGTGCCTCAGGTTGTTGTTTTTGATACGGCCTTTCACCAAACTATGCCTAAATACGCATATATGTATGGGCTTCCGATGGAATATTATGAAAAATATAAGATAAGAAGATACGGGTTCCATGGGACTTCACATAAATATGTATCCCAGCGTGCTGCGGCGTTTTTGGGTCGTCCGTTGGAAGAACTTAAAATGGTAACCCTTCATCTCGGGAACGGCTCATCGCTTTGCGCTATAAAAAACGGGAAATGTATAGATACTTCTATGGGACTTACTCCTCTTGAAGGTCCTATCATGGGTACTCGTTGTGGTTCCGTAGATCCGGCTGCGGTTGCGGTTATTATAGACAAAGAGGGTATCTCCGGGGCGGAAATGAATAATATTATGAATAAAAAATCCGGGCTTCTTGCGATATCCGGAGTTTCTTCGGATTGCCGCGATATAGTAGAAGCCGCGGAAAAAGGTAACGAACGCGCTCAGCTTGCATTTGATATGCTTATTTATCAGATTAAAAAGCTTCTCGGCGGATATATCACTGCTTTAGGCGGAGTTGACGCTATCGTGTTTACTGCCGGACAGGGCGAAAACGGACCTGAGACGCGTGAAGCTATTTGTAAAGGTCTTGAATTTCTTGGTATAAAACTTGATCTTTCTAAAAATGTTGTTAGAGGTAAAGATGCGGATATTTCGGCGGCTGATGCAACTGTAAAAAGCCTTGTCATAGCAACAAATGAAGAACTGATGATTGCGAGGGAAACTTTGGCGATAGTTTCCGGATGTAAAAAATAGTAAATTATATAAAACATATTGACACGGGAAAGAAAAAATGTTATAATGAGCAAAATGAGGGGAGGAGGGATTGTCTGGTATATGGAAAGAGAATTGAACCTTAGAGAAATTCTCGAGGCGTTAAAATCAAAACTGGCTTTAATTATTGCCGTTACACTGATTTTTGGGCTTGCTGCTTATGCTTATTTTTCCGCTACCACGACTGATAAGTACTCGGCCCAGTGTAGGATTTTGTGCAGTAGTATGGCTTCTGGGACAGAAGACAGTTCGCTTTCTCAAAGTGCGATAAATGCTTCCCAGATGCTTTCAAAAACAGTTCAGAGCCTTATCAGTTCCGATGCTTTTTTACAAAAAGTCGCTAAGAATTTACAGAAGACATACCCTGATGTCACTTCACGTTCGATCGCAAATAATTTGCATGTAGATGAGGTCCCGGATACGTTTATTCTTATAGTTACAGCTATTTCTGAGATACCGGAGCTTTCAGTGGCGATTGTAAACGAGATAGGTAATGTTGCGGAAAGTTTGCCGGAGCTTCTTGACGGAGGTAAAGTTACAAAGTTTGAAACGCGCGAACAGATAACGGTTCCTTCCGCTCCGATAGATACACGTATGGGGCTTAAATCTTTGCTTGCAGCTATTATAGGATTTATTTTTATTGTGCTTATTGTAATCATAGGTTATATCGCTGATGATAAAATAAAGAACCAACAGGATATTTTGAATAAATATAATGTACCCGTCGTCGGAATTATTCCTACACGGTATGAAAAGTAGGAGGGGGATTATGGGTAAAAAAAGCAAGATAGCTGCATTGCGTGAAGTATCTCCTCTTAGTGAGGATGATCGTTTTTCTTATACCGAATCCTTTAGAACTCTTCGAACGAACCTGATGTTCGGGCTTGTACAGCGAGAAAAGAAGCGTTTTCTTGTAACCAGTGCTCTCCCTTCCGAAGGTAAAACGGCGACAGCGTTTAATCTTAGTGTTGTCTTTGCTCAAACAGGTGTGAAGGTTTTGTTGGTAGATGCGGATATGCGTAATCCAAAGGTTCATCGGTACATAAAGCAGAAAAATGACAAAGGGCTTTCCGCTGTTTTGAGCGGTACTTTGGATGTTTCTTCCGCTGTTACAGCAACGGAGTATGAGAATTTGTGGGTTCTGAAAGCGGGACAATTGCCGCCTAATCCGGCTGAGCTTCTTGAGGGAAAATACGCGGAAAGAACGTTTGCGGAAATGCAGGAGAAGTTTGATTATGTTATTTTTGACACTCCTCCCGTGAATTTAGTATCAGACGCTTTGAGTATTGCTAAAAAATCAACGGCTATATTGTTTGTCGTACGTGAGGGTGTTTCAACTCATGAAGAGTTAAAGAAATCCCTGAGGGCTATAGAACAGGCGGATCTTGATTTTTTGGGTATAGTTCTTAATGATTCGAAAGCGGAAAAGAGCTCAAGATATTATAAGCGTAAATACAGTTATAAATATGGTTATGGTTACGGTTATGGTTACGGATATTCCCCAAAGAAAGACAAAAACAGGGGAGAAATAGATGAAGTTTCACGTAAAGATGCGTGAGATGGGTTCAATAATTGCAGTGCAAAAATTATTTATATATTCTTTTGGAGGATGGATTAAAATGAAAAAGATACTTTCGGCAATTCTTGTTCTTACACTTTTGGTTACAATGTCGTTCGCTGCTTTTGCGGGAGACGAGAACCTGAACAATAATGAAAAGGCAATGCTTGAGTGGGCAAAAGTCGAATACGAGACTGCGCAGGCAGGCGTTTATGTTAAGCTGCCGGAATCTCTTGTAGCAGCTGCGACCAATTATTTGATGGTTGATGGTATTGACATTACTGAAGCACAGTTTACTGAGGCGGAAACGCATCTTAATGCTCTTAAAGCGTATCTTAAAGAAAATCTTGTTGTTGAAGACGGAGTTACAACGCTTGAAATAAAAGATGTTTCACAGGAAATTTATGATGGTATTCTTGCTATATACAAGGATTTTGCAGAAGCAATAGACGCATCCATTATTATAACTAACGACCGTTATGTGACTGGAAAAATTGTAGTACAGAGTAATACGGTAAAAGATGCGGTTCTCGTCGTTGACGAGGGCGTTGAGACTTCTTCTGGCGTTAACGTGACAATGGTTGTTATATCCTGTGCAGCGGTTGTTATAGTTATAGCGGCGGTTGCGTTTGTGCTTACCAAAAAGAAGGAAAAGGTAAATGCGTAATTTTTTTAAAAGCGCGAATAAAAATTCTGTTCGGGAAATTGTTTTCAACTTGTGCATGCCGATTTTTTTGGCATGCATATCGTTTGTAATACTCTTTATTGTAATATATTCCCAGATAGGAAATCCGGGGCGTTATATTGAGATACTCAAAGTTACGACACAGAGCTCCGATCAGGTTGATCTGCTGACACTGAAAGATATATACGAAGGAGAAGATTCTTCTGAAAAAGTTCCAGTTGTAGTTCCCGGTGAAAAAGATGACCCCGGATATTCTTCTGGTGAAGAGGGGAATTCTGGTATTGAAAATGACGGGTCCTCGGAAGCTGGCGGAGATGGGTTGTCTTCTATTGTTTTTCCGGCGTATAACACACGTTACGGAATTTTTGAGGTCCCGAAATACAATATGAAACAGGATTTGTTTTTTGGTGCGAGCTATGCCGCTGTGGAAAAGGGCGTAGGTCAATCTATGGGGAGTTATCTGCCGGGATTCGGAGGCACGACAGTTTTATGTACTCATAACAGCCGGGTACGTCAGTTTGATTCTTCAAATCCGATTACTGCAGGAGACGAGATAAAAATCACGACGAATTACGGCGTTTATTCTTATATCGTGGAAAGCGTTATTATTGTGGATACTTCGGATTTCAACAAATATGTGGTTGTCTCGAAAGATAATAATGATCTTATATTTTATACGTGTTATCCTTTGCATACCCCGTCAGGAGCTACTCAGCGTATGATAATAACTGCAAAACTTGTTTCAGTGGATATTTTGGATATATGATTAGATACATTAAAAATTTTGTGCTTATCGTTGCTTCTGTGTTACTTAGTCTTTGTTTGTTTTTTTCAGTTGTTTGTATGGTTTCGGGAATGTTGCTGACAAGTCCTGGATTTTATAAAGGTGTGGCTCAGCGTGCCCCGGGATATATTCAGGAAGTATATGAAAAAACTCAAAAGGATATTATTTTCAAAGGGACTTTGAGCGGGCTTGACAAGAGTGTTTTTGAAAATTTGCTGACATACGATATCACAGAGGCTCTTATAAATGAACGTATAGATAATGTGATGACCGGGGCTGATATGCCTTCGCTTAAAGTTTTGACTGATGCGATGAGGGAAAAGGCGGAAGAAAATTTTCCGCAGGTCGAACAGCAGGCGTTAGACGATTTTGCTGATTTTATGGATAATGTTATTGCGGAAGATACGGAAATTTCTTTTTTCCCCGATATATACCCGCAACTGGACGCTTTTTTTTCTTCTGCCTCTTTGTATTTGGTTATGATATTGTCTGTAGCGATCGTCGGATTGTTTTTTGCTGTTTGGTTTACAGCCGGAGGAAATGTACAAAACAGACTTAGATGGATGTTGTTTTCTGTTTCAGCGGCAGGTTTGATGTGCATATTTTTATCTGTGCTTCTTTTTTTGCTTAATGACGCGGCGGTATTTAATTTCAGCACACAGGATTTGCGTATATACCTTTCGGAAATGAAAATATGTTTTGCCTCTGTTTTTGCTGTTGCCGGCATTGTTTTGGTGTTATTAGTCGTGATATATTTTATTGCTGTTGCTGTATATAAAAAACTGAAAAGGAAGAGACCTTTATGAAAGTACTTGTAATAAATTCAGGTAGTTCGTCGCTGAAGTATCAGCTTATAGATATGGAAAATGACTGTGTTATGGCAAAAGGGATATGCGAAAAAATAGGTATAGGCGGAAGACATAAGCATTCAAGCGACGGGAAGGGTGATTTTATTGAGGATGTTGAAATAAAAAACCATTCTGAAGCGGCGCGGATAGTTATTGATACGCTTACAAAAGGCGACTACGCGGTTATTTCATCAATAGAAGAGATAGGAGCTGTCGGTCATCGTATAGTTCAGGGCGGAGATCTTTTTTCAGGGCCGGAGTTGGTTACGGATGAGGTTATAGAAAAAATAGAGGGGTTACACAGCCTCGCTCCGCTTCATGCGTATCCTAACGCGGCCGGGATACGTTCTTGTAAAGCGGTAATGCCGAATATTCCGCAGGTCGTTGTTTTTGATACGGCGTTTCATCAAACGATGCCCGAATATGCGTATATGTATGGGTTACCTATGGAATACTATGATAAATATAAGATTCGCCGTTATGGCTTTCATGGTACGTCACATAAATATGTTTCCCGGAAAGCCGCCGAATGGTTGGGTAAGGATATAAATGATTTAAAGCTCGTTACTCTTCATCTGGGTAACGGATCTTCTCTTTGCGCGATTAAAAACGGAGAATGTGTCGATACTTCAATGGGGCTTACTCCTCTTGAGGGCCCGATGATGGGGACACGTTGCGGCTCTATAGATCCTGCGGCAGTTGCTTTCATTATGGAAAAAGAAGGCTTATCCGGTTCCGAGATGAATGATATAATGAATAAGAAATCAGGGCTGATGGCTATTTCAGGTGTTTCAAGCGATTTCCGAGATGTAAGAGCTGCCGCTGACGCAGGTAATAAAAATGCGGAACTTGCTTTACATATGTTTGCTTATCAGTGTAAAAAAATACTTGCCGGGTATATAGCTGTTCTCGGAGGCGTAGATGCGATTGTCTTTACCGCAGGCGTAGGCGAGAACAGACCTGACACCAGAGAGCTTATAGTTGAAGGACTTGAGTTTCTCGGTATCAAGATAGACAAGGAAAAAAATGATGTTATGGGCAAAGATGTAGATATCTCATCACCTGATGCAACAATCAAAACCCTTATTTTAACCACAAACGAGGAGCTTATGATAGCCAGAGAGACAGTAAAGCTTATACAATAAACGTTAAAAAGGAGGCGCGTGTGGTATGAGGATATTGCTTGTAAACGATCAGTTTTTTGCCGCCAATAACGGTATGACAATATCAGCTCAGAGATTTGCGCGCGTGCTTGAAAATCATGGGCATGATGTACGGGTCGTCAGTTACGGGATACCCACAATGGTTTCTGAACCAGATAAGGCGTATCTGATGCGCAAACTGACTGTTCACGGTTTTGACTGGCTTATTTCTTCGCAGGGTATGACTTTCGCGAAACCGGATGACGCGGTTTTGATGGAAGCTATAGAATGGGCGGATGTCGTTCATTTTCTGACCCCCTTTATGCTTACAAGGCACGGGATAGAAATAGCTGAAAATCTACATGTTCCGTTTACTGCGGCATTCCATGTGCAGCCCGAGAATATAACTTCTTCCGTCCATGCCGGTAATATCGGTTTCATAAACAGTCTTATATACCGTTGGTTCAATTATTATATCTATAAATATTGTAAACATATACATTGTCCGAGCAATTTTATTGCGGGCGAGCTCCGCAGACATGGATATACCGGGAAACTCCATGTTATTTCAAACGGTATCGACCCTGATTTTATAGGGAAAAGAAAAGTGGAAAAGCTTCCGGAATATCAGAATAAATTTGTGGTTTTGATGGTTGGACGCCTTTCTGTTGAAAAGAGACAGGATGTTTTGATAGATGCGGTTAAAAAATCTAAACATTCTGACAATATCCAGCTTGTACTTGCAGGGAAAGGACCTCGGCGTGAGTTTTTGGAAAGGCGTGCGCGCGGTCTGAAAAACCCTGTGGTTATAAATTTCTTCAGTAAACATGATCTTTTGGATATGATCGCGCAGAGTGATTTATATGTTCATGCTTCAGATATGGAAATTGAAGCTATGAGCTGTATGGAGGCTTTTGCCGGAGGACTGGTTCCAGTGATTGCCGATAGCCCGAAGTCCGCAACTCCTCAGTTTGCTCTTGATGAGCACAGCCTTTTTGTGGCCGGAAACAGCTCTGATCTCGCGGAAAAAATAGATTTCTGGTATGAACATCCTTTTGAAAAGGATATAATGGGTGCAAAGTATGTGGAGCAGGGCAAAAGATATGATCTTGATACCTGTGTACTTGCTGCCGAAGAGATGTTCCGAGAAGCGATACGTGAGAGCAGGGGTGCGGTTCAACATGAGGAAGAAATGAGTGAACAATGGGCATAGAGAAGAAAAACAGACCGGAAGAAATTGATATTTTTGTCAAAGTTCTCACGAGCATAGGTACTGCGATACTTGAAAACGGAGGGGAAACATCCCGCGCGGAGGACGCGGTGACACGTATTTGCCGCGGGCACGGCAGAGATGTGGATGTTTTGGTAATACCGACAGGTGTATTTGTTTCTGTCTCTGAAAACGGTACACATTACACCACCCTTATAAAACGGGTAAAAAAAAGAACGACCAATCTTGATAGACTTGATCGTAT
>CALWNV010000074.1 GCA_944382895.1 uncultured Clostridia bacterium
GTATTTGTATCAGAAAGCTCCTTTTCTGTTTTTTCATTCTCAGATTTAAGTTTTGCGATATCCTCTGTTAACTGTGTGAAATTTTTTTCAAGTAAATCAAAACCGCCGTAATCGTCCACTTCCTTAAGTTCTTCATTATATTTTGTTGTCATTTCGGAAATATACGGCAGTAAAATTATATTAGCGGTGCACAATATCACAGAGATACCGAGTAAAATACTCATGAGCATTATGATTTTTTTGAATTGTGATTTTTTGAGCCTCATATAGACCTCCATTGTCAAATTCTTCATATTGATTATTATAATACAATTGATATATAAAGTCAATAATATACATGTTAATTCACACAAATACTTGTTGGTAACAAAATGTTTGGAAATATGCTTAAAAATAGGTTATTATTTTCTTTTTAGCAAGTTTCAATAAAACTGATGATATTTATTAGTATAATATTACCGTTAAAAACGCTTTTGTAGTAAAAATATATTGTGCAAAAGTATCAAATACATGTATTTAATGTGTATATTTTTTTATGTTGACAAAATAAGCAAGCTTATTGCAAAATACAATAATTTTTGTTATAATTTTAATAAGCGTAATCATAACGTTTTGGAGGTTGTTTTGATGAGAAAAATCCTGAGAACTGCTCTTGCGGCGCTCCTGTTGTCGGCTATGTTGCTGACTGTTGCGGGATGTTCGAATAATGAGTTGAAGGAGAGCAGTGAGTGGAAGGACAGTCCCAATCTTGTTTCAAGAAATAAAGAGCTTGCACATATTCCTTTGAGCAGATATACATCGATAGAAGACGCTTTGGCTGAAACAGAGGATTCTTCATATACACTTTCTCTTAATGGTGAGTGGCAGTTTTCGCTTGTTGAGACTGAAAGTGATATACCGAGTGACTTCCAGTCGACAGAGTACGATGCCGGAGCCTGGGGATCGATAAATGTTCCCGGAAACTGGGAGACGCAAGGTTATTCCATGCCCACATATATTTATCAGGATTATCCATGGGATACAGTTGAGTTTACCGCTCCTTCTATTCCTGAGGAAAATGAGATAGGCCTTTATCGGCGTACAATAACTGTGCCCGAAGAGTGGAAAGACAGAGAGACATATATTTCTTTTGAAGGGGTCGAATCCGCTTGCTATGTGTATGTAAACGGTAAAATGGCAGGTTATGGGGAAGACAGTTATACGTCAAAAGATTTTCGTATTACTTCTCTTTTGGAATACGGGAAAGAAAATGTTATTGCGGTAAAAGTTTTTAAATATTGTGACGGATCGTGGCTTGAGGCTCAGGACGGGTTGAAAATGGGCGGAATATACCGTGATGTCTTTCTTTACTCTGCGCCTAAAACACAGATAAAAGATGTCTATTTTGATATACAGATGCAGCAGAATTTTACCGATGCGATAACTAAAGTATCGGTGAATGTAGGTGCGTACGGCGATATCCCTACTGACAGCTATGTGACTTTCCGTCTTTATGATGCTGAGAACAGTATGGTTTTTGAAGATGATCTTATAGGTGCTAAACTCGCATATAAAGAAGATCTTACCGGAGGAGCCCATTTAGCGGAAACTTCAGAAAGAATAGCGATAACCAATCTTCATACTTGGACAGCAGATGATCCTTATCTGTATACAGGCGTTATAACTTTATTTGATAAAGACGGCAATGTCCTTGATATGATTACCGATAAAATCGGGTTCAGAGATGTCGGATTTTCTACTGATGAGCAAGGGATAAAGACATTTACCATAAACGGTGTCCCGCTTAAATTATACGGTGTGGTATATAATGAGACCAGCGCGGTAGGCGGGAAAACGGTTACGCTTGAAGAGATGCGTCAGGATATCCTGATGATGAAACAATTGAATATTAACGCGGTTCGTTCACCGGGGCAACCTTTTAGTGCTGATTTTATTGATTTGTGTGATGAATACGGGCTTTATGTTGTTTCCGATGTAAATCTTTCGACATATCCCTGGTCCCGAAAAGGGGCTCAGACGATTCCTGGAGATCAGGCTATATGGCAGACTGCTGTTCTTGACCGTCTTGTGAATGTTCTTGAACGCGATAAAAACAATTCGTCAGTTATTATGTGGGCTTTGGGCAGCCAGAGCGGCAACGGTACAAACTTTACCCAGATGAAAAACTGGCTTATTGAGAATGAGAGCCGTATGATTTTATACGATGCGTATATTGATGAATCTGATGCGTCTTATACGTCATATTCGACAGAAGCGGATATAATAGCTGCAACAAACTGGGACCTTGATAAACTTAATGATCTTGTTAATGATACTGAGAATACTAAACCTATTATAATACAGGAGTTTGATAACGGGCTTTTGAATTCTGCCGGCAATGTCGACAGTATGGTTGAGATAATAGATAATTCTCCAAATATCCAGGGCGGATTTCTTGCTAACTGGGCCGACAGGGCGATTTATTTGCCGATCGACTCTGAGAACGCTCTTTCAGTTGTCAGAGATACCCCATATTCCTCAAATCCCGAATTGTATCAGTTGACGTATGCTGCTTCGTGGACAGGGTTTGAAACCTCGGAAGAGCAGGTGGCTTTGGGTAAGTACAGCCTTTCCGGTATAGTAAATGCAGACAGAACTTTGCAAAGCGATGCGCTTCAGTTTAAAAATGCTTATGCGCCTATTTCAGTTACACCAGATGATGTCAAGTCTGGGTTGTTCACGGTTAAGAATCGTAATACCTTCAAAACCTTTGAAGATAATTATGAGATAACATATGAAGTTTTCTCAGGAACTCAATCTGTAAAAACAGGAGTTGTTTCGGGGCTTACTCTTGCGGCAGGCGAGGAAAAACAAATAACCCTTGATTATGGTTCTATCAATTCCGGCGATTGGTTTGTTACAGTAACTGTGAAATATCTGACAACCCCGACCTGGGCTGTGGATATTGATGGTTACGATATGATAGTAAGTGAAGCGCAATATGATATTAACGGAAATACCTCTCCTGTAAAGGGCGGAGGTGAAACATCCGTTTCAGGTCAGGCACTTACTCTTAATGAATTCCGTGCCCCTGTTGTTCAGACTTCTGCTATAGAACTTGCGTCCGGTAAAGTGTATATAACTAATAATTCATCTAAACCGCTTGATGATTTGTATACATTGAGCTATCAGGTTATTGAGACCAATAATTTCTGGGCTTCACCTAAACCGGTAATATATGCGGAAGGTGTCATTTCTTCTACGGGAATTCCTGCGAACGCCGATTACGCTGAGATACAACTTCCGTATGAGGTCAACGCGATTGAGGAAGGTTCATATTTTGTAAATGTTATCCTTACAGCCAAAACCGCGATAGGGGATATTCCTGCCGGTTATGAACTTATAACAACATTTACAGCGGCCAGTCTTGGAGTGGATTCCATTCCATTCTATATCGATAAGACAAGGACTCCTGTGCCCCAGGTCGATCAGGACGGAAATCAGATATATGACAGTAACGGCGTTGCTCTTTGGGAGGAAGGCGTAGGTGAGTATGCTCCTTCCGGTAATGAGATTTATTATGAGGAAAAAGAAGAGGCAGAAATCCCTGAAGATTATCTGAGCCTTGAAAATGATAAAGTAAAAATTGAGTTTGATGTAACAACCGGGCTTATAACATCTTTTGTTGTAGATGGGAAGAATGTTTTTGCAGAAGCAGGAGGGGATACGTTTGGAAGCCCTGTAGGATCAGCCTACAGAACTCCCACCGGCGGAGATTATACTTCGGATGCAGCAGAACAAACAAACCTTAACAATCTTAAGCTTCAATCTTTTTCAAGCGGTGAAAAAACTCTCCTGAACGACGTTAGTGCTGTAAAAATAGATGACAGTCATTATAGGTTATCTCTTGATTATATTATTACTGATCATGATGAAAGCGTTTCTTATGCTGATGAATTTGTCACAAGATATAGTATAGTTTACGATGTTTACTCAAATGGGATTCTCAGTGTAAGTGTTGCGTATGAGCTTTCTTCGGACGGCGAGATACCTTTGCAACTTGCAAATATTCTTACTATTTCCGGTTCTTACACAAATATGACATGGTACGGCAGAGGGCCGGGCGAAACATATCCTGATAAACTTTATAACTCAAAAGTGGATATTTATGAAACACCTATTTCTTCCGTGATAGGCGAGTATCTTATGGAGACAGGAAGCGGGAATAGAAGTGAGGTTCGTTGGGCTGCGTTTACCGGGGAAGACGGTGCAGGTATTCTTATAACATCGGATGATACAAACTTTTCGTTTGATGTATCCAAAGTATATCCTTGGGAAACAGTAGCTTACAGCCGCGATGTTTCCTCAAGGGAAAACACCGTTCTTAGTATTATCGGCGCGCAGTGCGGTTCAGATTCTGGTAAATTGAACGAACAGATTTATAAAACGGAAAGTCATGTTATAACGCCGGGTTCAAAATATTCATTCTCTTACAGGATCGTTCCTCTGTCTTCTGTAGATGATGCACAATATCTTTCATCACAGACTCTTTCGTCTGCCGGTAAAGCCGATATAGAATATGAAACTGTTTCGGCAGGTTCTTTATATGCGATACAGAATTTTGCGTCAGATAATCAGTATGTAACGTCTACAGGGTCTGCTCTTAATCTTTCCGCTGGTCTCGGAGGGGATAATCAGATATTTATCACTGAAAAAAACAGTTCTTCTTCTAAAGATTTTGCGTTAAAATCTCTTGCTAACGGTTTATATCTTTCTCCGATGGGCACAAATGCCGAAAAGACCAGTATTGAAGTCGGGTTTGCTTCTTCAATAACATATGATTGGCAGAAATGGTCATTGAGTGAAGGTGAATTGGCGGCAGTGAATACATCGTATTCGTTAACGGCTCTTGCGGCGTTGGATCACTCGGGTTCACATATCGCGCTTCAACTGAGTGAAAAACGCCAGGAAGCCGCATGGACGCTTTCATATGATGTAAATGACGATACGCGTGTAATGATAAAAAACAATATGACAGGTCTTTATTTAACGGTAGTTGACAATATGACATTTACGTCACCCCTCGTTCAGGCTCTTGATGTCAGAGAATTTTCGTATCCGCCTTCTGTTAACTGGAATATGAGTCTTTCATCTCAGCAAATAGTGTATGACGCGGGTGATTTTGTTTCAACATCCGGGCATATCACTCAATGGGAAATTCTTCCGAACAGTCTTCAGAAATGGCAGTTTATTGATGCAGGCAATGGTAATTTCAGTATTTTCAATCCTGTTAACGGGACTTATCTCGGTGTCCGTGAGGACACTGTTGCCGGCACACAGGAAAAGAAACCGGTGCTTGTCGAATATAATCCCGAGAATCTTGACGAACAAACTGCTTCTACTGTTTGGCGTGTTGAAAACAGAAACGGCCTTTTCAGTATCATAAATACAGATTTTAATCTTGCATTGCAATCTAATGTTCAAAGAACAAAGATGACATCTGAGGAAATGGATTATGAATATATAACCGATGTTGAAAACGCTTTCAAGGATGTATATGTTCTTTCGGTCGGAGAATGGGCAAATCTTCCGACACAGAAATGGGATCTGAAATCCGAAGAAGATCTGAGGGTCAACGTGACGGCCGGAGAGAATTGGTTTAAAACAGAAGTTGAAGAATCCTGATTGAGTTTACAAAGAGTTTTAATTAAAAACAGAACGGGCGTTAAATAAGCCCGTTCTGTTTTTTAGTTGCATATTTATTTTATAAAAGGTTCCAGTTATAAAATCAATGAAGCAGCCATGAGTATTAAAAGGAGAATTATATTATATATTGTAAACGCGGCAAAATATTTTTTACGGTATCCAGGATATTCTTTAGTAATCATTTTATAGGAAATCAAGCTTGCCATCGAGGCAATAAGTGTTCCGAGCCCCCCGATATTACAACCGGTTATCAATGCTTCCCAGTTATCTGTAAAGCCGGAAAGAAGAAGGGCGGCCGGAACATTGCTGATGATTTGGCTTGTAAGGACTGAGACAGGAATCACTTGGTTTGATATAATCGATCCGATTAAAGTTTTGAATAGTTCCATGCGACTGATGTTTCCTGTAAAAATAAAAAAAACAAAAAAGGTCGCCAGTAAAGGATAATCAATCTCAGCCAGTAGTTTTCTGTCTGCGAAAATCAGAAAAACAAGAATTATTGCTGCAATCGGAATAGGGGAAATAATGTCAAAAATCCCTGATATACATAAAAGAAAACCAAATACTCCAAATATTATATATTTTTTGCTTGAAAAATCATATTTTGTGTTTGGTAAAACAATTTTATCCGGTTTTATAAAAATTACCGGTAAAAATATAAATATTCCAGAAATCAATGTATACGGCAGCATTAAAAGACAAAACTGTCCGAAACTTAAACCTGATGCGCTGTAAAGGTACAGATTTT
The DNA here is from genome assembly GCA_944382895.1 of uncultured Clostridia bacterium. Lineage (GTDB taxonomy): Bacteria > Bacillota > Clostridia > Oscillospirales > UBA644 > QAKR01. Next base: position 6,434 of record CALWNV010000074.1, read on the forward strand.
GTGGGTTCCCCATAGGAGTCAGTGCACTGCCCATGTTAGCGGCAATTGTTTGCAGAACGACTAAGGGAATAATAAGGTTTTTGCGATTTGTAATTTCCAAAACAGTCATTCCGAAAGGAACGAACGTAATAAGTGCGACATCGTTCGTTATTAACATGCTAAGCGTAAAGGGAAGGAATATCAATACAAACATAAGTTTTCGCGATGTGTTTGTTTTTTTAAGCAATTTGCCGCTGAGAAATACAAAAAAACCCGCTTTTTGAAAGCCTTTCATTACAGTCATCAAACTGAATAAAAGTAACATTGTGTCCCAGTCAATGTATGAAAAATATGCCAAATCAGGTGTTACAAAAAAACAAGAAACGATCGCAGCTGTTGTTGCTAAGCATAAAACAATCTCATTTTTGAAGAAAGAAACCAGTTTTTTTATTATCATTAAATATTCGCTCTCCGTCAAATACCTTTTTGTTTCCCGGTCTTGATAAACTTATTTTCTGATTATATCATTACTTTAGTAAATTGTCAAGAAAATAGGCTTTGATGTGATAGGATGATATATAGTATCCTCAAGGAAAATACTGTATTATTATGGCGTATAAAATTTAATAAATGTCAATTTATATATTTATAAATTAACAGGCATAACCCCCGAGATTCCAGTAAATCTGCGGGGATTATGTTTGTCAGTGTATTTTTTTGATGATATCAAGATGAAATACTTTGCCCGTAAAAAGTATAATTTTAGGGGCGGAAACATGATAACAGATTTTGAAGCAAGCAAAAAAACATTACAAACTTGAATGTTTTTTTGTTGACATAATATCTGCCTTTTATTATAAGTATTTCTGCATATGGACTTCGCTTAAGTATGTGCCGTCTTTAAGCTTAAACGCATTCGGTTTTTCAGAAACTATGCGGAATCCGAATTTCTCATACAAATGTTTTGCGCGTTCATTACCTTCGACAAACTCAAGCTCCATGATCTCTGTACCATGTTTCTGTGCTGCGGAAATAAGCTCCTCGAACATTGCAGAACCGATACCGAGGTTCCAGTAATCCTTAAGTATTGCGATTGCGATAGTTGCTCGATGCGAGGTTTTGATTCCACCTCTGAAGCTGATCTCACAGTTGCCTGCAACCTCACCGTCTATATAGCAAGTGATTCCCAAGGCGTCGGGTGCAGAGCGCAGACGGTTTACCCACGCTTCCTCTTGCTCCACAGTGATCTTCCACTCCTCAGGATAACGTGCGAGAAAATCAGTTTCGCCGCATGATTTTTTTATGTAATTCAGCAGCTTTTCTGCATCCTCAACACACGGACTCTTCAAGATGGCCGTTCTACCGTCTTTTAAGGTTATTTTCTTTTCTTCAAATATCATTTCTATTTTCCTTTCTGCCAGAAATCAATCCGGCTAATTATCATATGTTAACAACTGCATCCAGGCATAGCTCAAGAGCATACGCAAATGAATCTCCACCCCAGTTACGTTCATCGTAATTTTCGACGTCAGCCAAAGTATCCGCAGTAAATAAGATGCAGCCCCAGACAGCATTACGAAGAGATGCGCACGCGGCAAGAGCAGCGCATTCCATTTCCACCACTTCACATCCTTCTTGCTTTCTATACGCTACCTTTTCCTTGGTTTCACGATAGAAACCGTCTGTTGTCCAGGTTATTACTTCGCGATATTCAAGCTCATGTTCTGCAACAGTCCTTTCTATTGCTTTCATAGCCGTAGGGTTGATATCTACAAAACGGGATGGTTTCATATAATGATACGATGTACCTTCATCGCGCAACGCTTTATACGGAACAAGAAATACATTTTCCTCAAAAGCAGTAAGAGCTCCACAGCATCCACC
>CALWNV010000075.1 GCA_944382895.1 uncultured Clostridia bacterium
GGAAATGTCTTTGTCAGCGTCCGTATCGTTTTTACACGCCGCAAAAACGGAAACCGCAAACAACAGGCAAAGACAAAGCGCCAAAAGTTTTTTGAGTTTCATTAAGATTCCTCCCAAAATATTTATTATAAACCCTCCCTGGGGTTTAGGTTACAACAGATTATACTAAATACATTATACAATATAAAAATAAAATTGTCAATGTTTTTTATTATAGTTATGCTGTTTTTCTGGTTATTTATTCCAGCATGCCACAAAATGGTCATTTCCGCGATTTTCAAGCGGGGGTGTTTCCATGGAACATTTTTCCGTCGCGTAAGGGCATCTTGTGCGGAATGCGCATCCGCTCGGCATATTTAACGGACTGGGAACATCTCCCTCGAGAATAATGCCTTTGTTCGATTTTGCTATAGCCGGATCCGGGACGGGAACGGAAGAAAGCAGCGCGACAGAATAAGGATGCTGAGGACGGTCGCAAAGTTCGATAGCGTCTGCGACCTCAACGATCTTTCCCAGATACATTACGGCAATCCTGTTTGAAATATGTTTTACTATTAATATATCGTGAGCAATAAACAGATAAGTAAGTCCTATTTTTTTCTGCAGGTCTTCAAACATGTTTATTACCTGCGCCTGAATAGATACATCGAGTGCGGAAACAGGTTCGTCACAGACAATGAATTCAGTGTTGACCGCAAGCGCACGAGCGATCCCTATGCGTTGGCGCTGTCCTCCGGAAAACTCATGAACATAACGGCGTGAATGCTCATCATTTAATCCTACAAGATTCATAAGGTAAGCAATTTTTTCAGCCCGTTCTTTTTTTGAGGAGCAAAGTTTGTGTATATCAAGGGGTTCTCCGATAATATCCGCCACAGTCATTCTCGGGTTCAGTGACGAATAAGGATCCTGAAAAACCATTTGCATTTTTTTACGGTATTCCTGGATGTTTTTATCTGTGATTTCTTCTCCCTCATAAAAAACTTGCCCCGAGGTAGGTTTGTAGAGCCTCATTATTGTTCTTCCGACAGTCGTTTTCCCGCAGCCTGACTCCCCTACAAGTCCGAGAGTTTCACCCTTTTTTATCTGGAAGCTTATGCCGTCAACGGCTTTCAACGGGGTCTTTTTGAAAAGACCGGTTTTTATCTGAAAGTATTGTTTAAGATCTTTGACTTCTATCAGATATTCACTCATTTTTCTTCCTCCCCGTCGGCTTCTTTATACATTTTTTCGACCTCTGCCCAACAGCAGGCGGAATGTTCTCCTCCGAAATCAATTTCATCCGGAATGCTTTCAAGACATATTTTCATTGTTTTGTCGCATCTTGATGAAAACGGGCAGCCTTTGGGCATATTCAAAAGGTCAATGGGAGTTCCTCCTATGGGTATTAGTCTTTTTTTTGTGTTGTCGATGCTCGGAATGGATCGCAGAAGCCCTTTTGTATATTCGTGTTTTGGGGAATAGAAAATGTCTTCCGCGGTGCCTCTTTCACATACTTTGCCTCCGTAAAGGACAATTATTTTATCACATATCTCGGCAATAACTCCGAGGTCATGTGTTATCATAATGATAGCCATTCCCAATGTTTTTTGTAAATCTTTCATAAGGCGCAGTATCTGTGCCTGTATAGTGACGTCAAGAGCGGTTGTCGGTTCATCCGCTATAAGGATATCCGGCTCGCAAGCTAAAGCCATGGCAATCATAACTCTTTGCCGCATGCCTCCCGAAAGCTGATAGGGATACTGTTTTATGCGTTTTTCAGGGTCGTTAACTCCCACAAGCCGCAGCATTTCCACAGCGCGTTCCTTTACGGCGTTACCTTTTCGGTCAGTGTGAAGCTTAATTGCCTCGCGCAACTGATTACCTATTGTATAAACAGGGTTGAGGGAGGTCATGGGATCCTGAAATATAATGCTTATTTTATTTCCTCTTATATTCCGTAGCCCTTTTTTATCTTTTCCTATAAGGTTTTGTCCGTGAAAAAGGACTTCGCCTTCCGTTATCTTCCCGGCGCTGTCAAGTATCTGGAGAATGGAATATGCCGTAACGGATTTTCCTGAACCGGATTCTCCTACGATCCCGAGAGTTTGTCCTTTTTCAAGATCAAATGAAACTCCGTTGACGGCTCTGACTTCGCCGGCGTCGGTGAAAAAGGATGTATGAAGATTTTTGACTTCAAGCAATTTTTCAGACATACCTGTCACCTCCTAAGTTTCGGGTCAAACGCGTCTCGGAGACCGTCACCCAAAAGATTAAACGCCAGAACGATAAGACAAATCGCGCCCGCCGGGAAAAGTAATTTATATGTGTTCTCAGGCAGCCCGCTTCTTGCTGCGTTAGCAAGAGAGCCGAGAGAAGGCATCGGATCCTGAACACCCAATCCGACAAAGCTGAGAAAGCTTTCTGTAAAGATTGCGGAGGGAATCTGTAAAGCTGTAGATATTATAATGACGCTTATGCAATTTGGTAAAATATGTTTGCGCAGAATCCTTCCGGGTTTTGCTCCCAGTGATTTAGCGGCCAAAACATATTCCTGCTCTTTTATGGAGAGAATTTGTCCTCGGACAAGTCTTGCCATTCCGACCCAGTATAGGAGACCGAAAACTATAAAAATACTTATCATTCCTGTACCCAGCGTGTTGAAAAAATTTGCAAAAACCGATTCTTGGAAATTTGCTGATTTAAAGATAGATCCGAGTACTGAATCGAGCACTGAGGAAAGTAATATAATAACAAGCATATCCGGAAGAGAGTATATGATATCGACTATACGCATCATTATCAGGTCTGTTTTCCCGCCGACGTATCCGGCGATAGAACCGTAAAGCAGACCTATAATAAGAACTATAATACTTGCGAACAATCCGACCCCGAGAGAAACTCTCGCACCGTATACGACGCGTATGAAATAATCTCTTCCGCGTTCATCCGTCCCAAATATATGTGGAAAACGGAAGTTTCCTTCTTTTTCAAGTTGAGGATTGGATTCCGGTACAATTATATCTCCCGACGCATAATAAATTTTTTCGGGAACTTCGCCTGAACCTCCGTTGGGCTTATATTCTAAGAATACATTTTTATTTTCTCCTTTATCGGAGGCTACGAGATTATTGCTTCCGCTGTAATCAAACAAATCGGCACCGAAATCCGCTATTCCGTCGCCGTTGTTATCAACGCCCCAAACCGCAAAGAGTTTTGTGTTTTTTGTTATTTCAAATGCGCCGGTTACAAAGTATTCCATATTTTCATCAATATCTTCTTCGCTGTCGATAAGAAAAAGATCCTTTTCGCTCCATCCGAGAAAAACAGCGTTATCAGCCATATAAAGTTTTTCGGCCTCGGAATATTGGAATGGGTGAAGGTTGATATTGGATTTATCTCTAACTCCGTTTATTTCCATTATTTCCTCATAAGAGTATGGACATATCATAGGAGCTACAATTATCGTGACAAGGATAAGCAACAGGATGATCATACTTCCTACTGCAAGAGGGTTTTTGAAGAGAGTTTTCATTCCGTCACGAAAGAAAGTTGTGCTTTTACCCATCTGTTGCTGTTGAGCTTTTTCTTCTTCGGTGGCCGGCTCAAATTTTGAAAGGTCAAGCTGCATGCTCAGAAAATGTTTTTTAGGAAATTTATTGTTTTTCATTACTTTGCAGCCTCCTCAGTCAAATTTTACTCTTGGGTCAACGACTTTATAAAGAAGATCGCTTATGAGAGTGAAAACAACTATCAATATAGCAAGAAAAATTGTTGTACCCATTATCATTGGGTAATCTCGGTTTGTAATCCCGTCAACAAATTTCGAGCCCAGTCCGCCTATAGTAAAAATGGTTTCAACGACCATGCTGCCGACAAGGGTATATGCTGTTAAAGGCCCTATATACGTAATGATCGGAGTAAGTGCGTTTTTGAGTGCGTGTTTGAAGATGATTTTGCCTTCGGAAACACCTTTGGCTCTTGCCGTACGTATATAATCCTGTCCAAGTACATCAAGCATACTCGATTTTGTAAGGCGTATTATATAAGACATTGGATAAAGAGCAAGCGCAATAACAGGGAGAATATAGTTGACCGGCGTGGGGGTTGGAGTCCAAACGGGAAGCCATGCAAGCAAAAGACAAAAAACCAGTAACAATATGGTCGCCAAAACAAATGACGGTACAGCTACAAACAAAGTGGAAAAGAAAATTATAACCCTGTCGACCCAAGAGTTTCGTTTGATTGCCGCAAGACAGCCGAAAAATAATCCTAAAACTAAGGCGACAACAATAGATGTTCCTCCCAGTATGGCAGAGATAGAAAAACTGTCAAAAATCGTTTGGGAGATATTTCGTCCTGTCTTAAGCGAAATACCGAAATCCCCCTGGAAAATATTTCCGAGATAGATCAGAAATTGTTCCCACACAGGCTTGTCCAGATGAAATCTTTCCTCCAGCTGTTTCTGAACTGCGGGGTCAGGGGCTTTTTCTTTTTGAAATGGGCCTCCGGGCACAGCGTTCATTGTAAAGAATGTTATGGCAATGATGATAAAAATCGTCACGATCGCCAAGATCACTCTTTTCAGGATATATTTCCACATTAGATACTCTCTCCCATAAAAATATTGTTATATCTTGAATATTTTACCACAATATTACGTAAATGTCAATAATAAAAATAAAGACCTTGGTTTTTTTAACTAACCGGTATACCCGTTTTCTGAAAAAAACTTATAGGAAATTGTTTTATAAGAGTTTTTATATATGGTTTTGCACTCAAAAAATACATTTATTTTAGAATGACGTTTTTTTTAAGTCAAAATTCTATGTTAAAATATAAAGGAAATGTGAGGTGTTATTATGTCTTCCGGCAAAGGAAATCGAAAAAAAATAAAGCTCTGGTTGAAAGCTGTTTTAATTCTTCTTCCAGTCATTGTCGGGGTTTTTCTTCTTTTTATCCTTTCTTTCTTCCCATATGTTACAGAAATATTTTTTTCCCGCGGAGTGTTTTTTGTATTATCAAATATAGTGGGGTTTATTTCTGGATTGTTTCCTTTTTCGGTTACAGAAATTTTACTTTATATAATAATTGCTGCGATATTATTATGTGTGATTTTAATGATATTGAAAAAAATAAAAGTCAGGGCTTTTTTTAAAGGTGTCGCAGTGATTTTGTCATGTTGCTTTTTTCTTTGTGTTGTTTTTTACGGGATAAATTTTTACAGGATGTCGATATATGATCTTATGGGATACGACAAGGATATCACATTCAGTGCACGGCAGGTATATGAAGCTTGTATAAAGATTGGTGAAAAAGCCGAAAAGGAAAAACAAAAACTCAGTACGGACAAAAACGGACACATGATTTTATCAGAAAATATTTCTATTACGCTTAAAAATGCCAAAAAAGGATATATGAATATTGTGCCTGAATATGAATTTTTGTTTGTTCCGTCCACTAACGTAAAAGAGGTCATGATTTCTCCGTTATGGTCTTATACCGGAGTGAGCGGCATATATATACCTGTTTTGTGTGAACCGAATATAAATACCGATGTTCCGGCTTGTCAGATCCCTTTTAACGCTTCTCATGAGCTTGCCCACGCTTGCGGCTTTGCCAGAGAAGATGAGTGTAATTTTATTGCTTATATAGCTTGCGTGAATTCAGACTCAGCAGATTATCGCTACTCAGGTTATCTTTCCGCGTATATTTATCTAAGCAAAGAACTATGGAAGATTGACAGGGGACTTTATTCAGACGCGTATACCTCTTTATCTTCTGATATAAAAGTTGATATAATCGCAATAGAGGAATATTGGCAGCAATTTGACGGGAAGCTAATGGATGTTTCGGAGAGCATTAATGATACCTTTATTAAAGCACATGGAGTAAAAAACGGCGTGCTCAGTTATGATGATGTAGCCTTTTTGATTCTTTGTTATGAGGCGGGAAAAGGCTGAAATATTAATTTTTGCAAACAGAATTTATCAAAGTTATTGATTTTTTATCATTCATATAATATAATGTACATGTACCGATATAAAATATTACTGTATTAGAGGAGGCATAGTTATGAAAAAGGCTTTATTAACGGTATTTATCACAATATTAGTTGTCTTTGCTGCTGCGGTTTCTGCTCACGCTGCGGATTTTACAATACCTCATGCGGACACCCCTCCTGTTATAGACGGAAAGGACACTTCAGATGACGAATGGGCTGAGGCACATCACGTTTTTCTCAATTATGAAAACGGAGGCTGGTACGGCTGTGTTGTCGGAGATGAGCCTAAATTTGGTTTTGTTTATGATAAAGAAAATGCCTGTAAAGGTTATGATGTATATTTTATGTATTATAACGATCCTGAAGAAGCCTCTGATCTGAACTATGAGGTCAAATCCGGCGGTATATATATAAAAATAGTAGCCCAGGATAAAACAAGAGGGAAGGCTTTGTCTGATGCGAATGGAGCTTATAATGCAACGGATGTTGTGCAGGTTGTAATATCTCCTATAAATTCAAGAAGCCGTCCTTCGAATAATGCGTCTTCGTATTTGTATGATTTTCCGTTTTACACGGCTATGAATCAGAAAAATTCAGATTCATGTTTTTATGAGCATTATCAGTATAAGGCGGGGAAAAGTATTCTGGGAGATTCCCTTGGTATAAAAACTCAATCAACGGTAACTGCAGACGGGTATTTTATGGAGATCCAGATTCCGTGGAAAGCTATTAATCTTGGTAATCGTTTGCCTAAGCATACACCAGATTCAATGATGGGCCTTGGTGTTGTTATAATGGACTGGGTGGCAGTTTCTCCTTTTTATGAGGTCGCTGATTTTGGCTCATCTTCTGATGATTTTCTTTCTGCGCTTCAAAATGCCAGAAAATATAATACCGTGACTTTTGGTGAAATTGAGGATCAGACAGGAACAGAGGTTCCTAAGGGTGATTTGTCGTCACTTCAGGAATCGATTGCGACTGCAGAAGGTTTGAAAGAATCTGAATATACCTCTGCGACATGGGCGGCGTTTTCCGTTGCTCTTTCCGATGCAAAATCGGTTACGGAAGATGATTCTCAGGAGACAATCGATAAAGTAAAAAATGCGCTTGACGACGCAATATCCGCACTCCTTAAGATTGATGAGGCTTCCTCATATCAAATCCTTCAGTCTACAATAGCGTCTGTTGATAATTATTCCGAATTAGATTATAGCCCTGATTTATGGGCAGAAATGCAGAAAGCTCTCGCTGAGGCGAAAGCTATAACCGAGAAGAATTCCGAAGAAGAAATAATCGCCGCGAATGAAAAACTTACATCGGCTATAGAAAAAATGATTAATAACGGCAAGTCTGATACCTCTGCTCTTGAAAAAGCGTTGTTTGAGGCTAAGGCTGTAAAGAAAACGGATTTATCAGAAGAAGACTACGCTTCTTTACAAGCCGCAATAGCTGAAGCAGAAAAATTGACTTTTGAGGATTCTCAGGAAAAAATTGATCAGGCTGTAAAAACATTGAAGGAGTTGACGGCTAAAGCAAGCTCTGATTCGGGAAATAATAAAGATAAGGCAGAAACAGTTGAAGGTCCTGAAATATCAAAAGCTTTCTTTCCCTGGTGGGGAGTGCTTCTGATAGTTGTTGCAGTGTTTGCAATATTGATTGTTGTTTTTATTATATTAAAAAAGAAAAAAACACTAAAGGAAAAGATTGACGGTGAAGAAGTTTCTCAGCCCGGTGATGTTATTAATAGTGCTTCCGAAGAAAGTGTTTCAGGAGATAAAGAAAGTTTTTCCGATAATGTGGATGATGTTGAAAAATAACAAAGTGTTTCTAGAAAGCTGTTGATATTTAATGACCGCCTGGTTTAGGGCGGTCATTATTAAAATAGTGAAATCAAATCGATAACATACATACATAATTGATCAGAGTCGATATGATATAATATCTAGCGCGTTTTATTGAGTTCACATTTTCTTCAAAAAAAAAGGTAAAGAAAAGGGTTGACGAAAGGGAAAATGTGTGATATAATAATCAAGCCGCCAAACGGAAGGGGATAAAAACTCCGGGCGGTAAGGCGTTTGACAAACGGGGATGG
>CALWNV010000076.1 GCA_944382895.1 uncultured Clostridia bacterium
CATCTTCGTCATCTGGAAAAGCTTGAAACACCGTCCGCATACAGGCCTTCAAAAAATGCTCCATCGTGATGGTTTTGGCACGCTCATACCCTGCATATAAATCCGCTTCGTTGATTACGGTTTCCAATTCGGCGCAGGAGCGTCCGTCCATGATTTTCGCAAGGACGGTGGGATCGATACCGTCAATAAAACGTTTGGATTGCAGATAATAGGCTAAGATTTTCACGGCATCCTCTCCGTGGGGAGCGTTCACCTCAATGGTACGGTCAAACCTTCCTACGCGGCGAAGAGATTGGGGAAGACAGTGGATATTGTTCACCGTAGCCAAGACGAATTCCTGCTTATCCTTTGTTTCATCGATGCACGATTGCACCGTAACATATTCCTCCGCATCCGGATGCCGCTCGTCCCCGTTGGCAAACTTGTCCATATCGTCGAGATAAACAATAGACGGAGCATTCTGTACGGCCTTGTCAAAAGTGGCCTTTATTTTTTTGATGAAATCACCGTTTGGCGAATCCTTGCGACAGCAAAATACCTTGCGCCCGCTTTCTTTTATAACGGCGCTTGCCATCAAAGACTTCCCGACACCCGGTTCCCCGTAAAGCAGCAGACCTCTCGGTGCGGATACGCCCAGTCTGTCATAGGTTTCCCGATTTTTCAGCGTATCGCTGATTTGTTGCACTTCTTTTTTTATAGAAGAATACCCGATGATCTTATCAAATGCGTTCATGAATAACATCCTTTCTGTTTTGTGGTACCTAAAAAATACCATAACAGATGTACTTTTTTTTGTCTCATCATATCTTGTAAAATGCAGTTAATAGGATTAAAATAGTACAGAGGTGAAGAAAAATGCATACGGCACCGCCCAAAAAGATGCTGATTATAAACATATTAGATATTTTAAAAAAGTATACGGATGAAAACCATCGTCTTAGTCAAAAAGAAATCGCAGATATTTTGAAATCCGAATATGATATGACCGTTGACCGGAAGGCTGTGAAGCGGAACCTGATGAATCTGATCGATTTCGGATATGAGATCGAATACAGTGAATCGGTGCGCATGGTACCGAACCGGTCGACGGGTAAACTGGAAGAAAGTTATATTTTATCCGATTTTTATCTGGTCCGTGATTTTACTGACAGCGAGCTGCGGCTGCTGATTGACAGTCTGCTGTTTTCCAAGCATATTCCCTATAGCCAGTGCAAAGAGTTAATCGGTAAGCTTGAGGGACTTTCAAATCAGTATTTTAAATCAAGAATCAGACATATTCGTACACTGCCGGATTTATCTCTTCACAGTCAGCAGCTATTTTACACGATTGAAGTTTTGGACGAAGCAATCAGCGAGAGCAGAAAGGTATCGTTCACCTATAACGAATATGGCACGGACAAGAAATTACATCCACGAAAAAACAGGAATGGGCAGTCGAGAAAGTATATTGTCAATCCTTATCAGATTGCTGCGACAAATGGACGGTTTTATTTAATCTGTAATTATGACAACTACGATAATGTTGCCAATTATCGGCTTGACCGCATTACCGATATTCAAATGTTAGACGAACTTGTAAAGCCTATAAAACAGGTAAGGGACTTAGAAAATGGTTTCGACCTGCCAAAGCATATGGCGGAGCATCTGTATATGTTTACAGGCGAAAGCGGAATAGTCGAATTTCGTGTGAAGAAATATCTTTTGAATGATGTAATTGACTGGTTTGGCGGTGAAATTACCTTTTTTGACGAGACAGATGATGAAGTAAGTGTTCGCACAAGGGTTAATCTGGCGGCAATGCGTCGCTGGGCGCTGCAATACGCCTTGCATGCAAGGGTTCTGTCACCGAAATCGCTGGCAGAGCTGGTGAGAGATGATATAAAGGAGGCAATGGAGAATTATGAAAACTAAATTTTTAGGGACTCATTTGTGAAATTTAAACGGTTATAGGGATAATAAAATATATAATCAATTGGAGAGGATGTTTTAAAATGAATATAAATAATATATTTAAAATCTATACTTGGGATGGCGACTATTCATTTGACGAAGAGTTGAAAAAGATTGAGCATTATAAAATCCATCCAGAAATGTTGCCTTTTGTTGGCGCTAATTACAAAAATTGTAGAATATTGCTTGTAGGCGAAAGTCATTATGTAGGCAATCTTAAAAGTGAAGAAAAAGCGTATCTGCAAGATAACGATGTAAACAATTGGTATTGTTATCGTGTTCCGGAGGAATTTGGATATACAAGTTGGTTTAATACCCGCTATATTATATGGAAATTTTTAAACAAAAGAAGATCTAAAAGTTACACTATTTTTAGCAAACCAGCGAATGCCATTATTGATGAATTGAAATTAACCAATGTATGCGACAGTGAAATATTTTCTGTTTGTGCATTTATGAATTATTTTCAAAGACCCTCTTGTTCTCAAGGTGATACAATTACTAATAGCGATAAAGACAACAAGATTGCTTATCAAGTTTTTTTCGATGTTGTAAAAATTCTTAACCCTAAAACAATCATATTCTTATCAAAAAAAGCATTTGAATCATATGAACTTTATAATAGCAAAAATTCACTCAATGCGGAATTCACATGTCATCCTACTTCACCATATTGGTATAAAGATGATGGAGAATTAAAATTTAGACAAATTATCAAAAACGTACCTATTAATGAAACTTTGTTTTGCAGATATACACTGCCGGATTTAGAAGTTATCAAAGCTAATTTACCTAAAAGGGCAACAACTTTGATATCTAAAGAAAAACGGCGTTTTCAACAAAATAAAATAACCGTTAAATTGTATTCTAAAAAGAATAAATTAGAGGAAATAGTCTTTCACAAAATTATTAACGGAAGAAAAATAGGCGTTGGTTATGTCTTTAAGTATTATTTGTTATGGATTTGGGATTATGATAAGAAGGATTATATTGACAATATTGATATAGATATAGATAGCACAAAAATAAAAGATTTCAGCGAAAGTATAATTAGATTTTTAAATCAACAGTGAACCCTTTTTATCCCATCCGGTCTGCTAAAATAAAATCAACAAATCAAGGAGGTTGATTTTATGAAAGCAAAAAAGGCAATGAAAACATTTATTTGTATTCTGATGGTCGTGTTGGCTGTATCTCTTACGGCGTGTGAAAGCGATAACAGTGCCGATGACAAAAACTCGTCCACAGCAAGCACTGCGGAGAGTACGGATAGTTCTGAATCCCCCGTATATGAGGAGGAAACAAAGCCGGACATCGAAAGTACTGAGCCAGAACAGAAGGCAACCTATTATCACGCAGCGCTCTGCGGAGCAGTCGTGACCGAGCAGGACGGTTCTCCGCGTTTTAGGTATGTGAGAAAATGTGAGAATTGTGGTGCTGTGCAAAGCGGAAGCAGTATAACATATGCTACCAGTGGAGTGTTACATAGTAGCTTTATGTGCTCAAATTGCCGAGAAATACAGCGATTTGAGATTGAAACCACGAAAAACTGAAACGCCGTATCGGACGGATACAGCATAAAATTAGGAGGAGATTCATCTGTCAGTGTATGCAACATCTGATTTACACGGCTATCCTCTTGCAAAATTCAAGATATTCCTTAAAAATGCCGTATTTTCGGATGACGATTTTCTCTATATTCTCGGAGATGTGGTTGACCGCAACGGAGACGGCGGCGTGGAAATGCTCTGCTGGCTTTTAGAACAGTCGAATGTTCAGTTGATTCTCGGAAATCACGAAGCGATGCTTTTATCCTGTTCATTCGTTTTTGAAGAGATCACAAATGAAAATCTGCAAAACGTTACCTCCGAAAAGCTGGAACTTTTAAATACTTACATGCAAAACGGCGGTAATGTTACACTGAAAGCGCTGCAAAAGCTGAACAAATCATCGCCGGAAACAGTGTCATATATTCTGGATTACCTGCGCAACGCCCCGTTGTATGAAACGGTTTTGACGGAGGGAAACGATTTTCTGCTCGTTCATTCCGGTATTGATAATTTCAATAAAAGCAAGAAATTGTCTCAGTATATAGCGAATGACTTTTTATGGATGTGGCCGGAGCTTTCGGATGAATATTTCGATGACATTATTACAGTTTTCGGACATACGCCCACACTGTCATACGGAAAGGAATATACGGGAAAAATCCTCAAAACACAAACGTGGATCGATATCGATGTCGGTGCTGCTTACGGGCAAAAGCCTGCACTTTTACGATTGGATGATCTGAAAGAATTTTACGCTGATTAAAACAGCAGCGCGACTGGAAATTCTGCGTTTTGAAGGAACCGATGGTCATTTATACTAATTCTATAAAAAGGAGATACAGGGAACAATGCATTTGAATGATCACAAATCAAATATATCACAATCTTTGGATATAGATATGCTGTATGCGATTAACTGTGATGTGGCAAAATTTTATTCCAATTATTTAATGGGGAAGGACGGAAAAATCGCTCTGGATTATTTGATGAAGCTCGGGTTGAACATGGAAATCATTGGAAATTTCAAGCTGGGTTTTGCCCCGAATCAACAAGATGCACTTTTGAAATATTTAGAGGCGAAGGGCTATGATGTAAATGAAATGGAAGAAGCAGGAATAATTAGAAAAAGATCAGATGGCAGATGTCACGATGTTTTCAGAAACAGACTGATTTTTCCTATATCCAATATATATAATAATATCATCGGATTTGGCGGAAGGATATTGCCCAGCGAAAAAGCGAACCTTCCAATATACATAAATACTGCAAACACAAATATTTTAAAAAAGCGGGAAAATCTTTTTGGATTGAATCTTGCCCAAAGCCATTGCCATGATAATATTATTCTGGTTGAAGGGTATATGGATGTTATTTGTTTGCATCAATTCGGTTTCAAAAATGCGGTTGCATGTTTTGGGGTGAATTTTACTGACGACCAGGCAGATATTTTATCACGGGTCACAAAAGAGGTAATCATCTGTATGGACTCAGATATGGTTGGTCAATTTTTTGCCAAAAAAATTATTGAAAAACTGAAAAATCTAAATCTTGATTTTAAAACAATAACGCTTCCCGATAGTATTGATCCCAACACGTTTATCAGAAAAAACGGTGCGGATAGATTCAGAGCTCTTATAGAAAACGCTTGTGGCAGTCATGACAATAGCATAAGCTAATTTTGTTAAAGCAATACAATTATATCTCGCCGGTTGTTTGGTATATTTTGTTGCCTCTGTCGGTAAACAATCGCACCAGAGAAATTTGATGATCTGAAAGAATTTTATGCCGACTAAAATTGCGATGCAGATGGCATAGTTTTAGGCGTATTATCCCGATACATTTTTGTTTTAAAAGCAATGGTATGAATACGGAGGAAAATTTGTGCTTATCATTCAGGGAAAATATAACTCAGCAGTAGTTTACACAGATGAATTGGAGCCGTCCGCCGAAGGACAGATCAGGACTCTTTGCGATCAGCCGTTCACAGAGGGGAGCAATATTGCAATTATGCCTGATGTCCATGCCGGAAAGGGCTGTACCATCGGCACAATGATGACGGTCGGCGAATTTGTCGTGCCATGTCTTGTCGGCGTGGATATCGGCTGCGGAATGCTGACGGTAAGGATGAAGAAAAAAAGGATTAACTTCTGAGCTTTCTCCTCTTACGAGAGATGATAAAGATGATTATCTTGCCGATATGAAGCTTATGCAGCAATTTGCAACCTTAAACCATCGTATCCTCAAGGAAGAGATTTTGGATGGGATGAAACTTCACGAGGAAGAAGAATTCATAACGGTGCATAACTATATCGACACCGATGAGATGATCCTCCGTAAGGGAGCGGTATCCGCAAACAAAGGAGAATGCCTGCTGATTCCGATCAACATGCGTGACGGCAGTCTGATCTGCACAGGACTCGGCAACATAAGCACAAACTGTTCGGCACCGCACGAGGCCGGACGAAAATACAGCCGAAAGGATGCAGAAAGCAGCTTTACTCTCTCAGCGTTCAAAGCATCTATGGAAGGAATTTTCACCACTTCGGTATCGAGGGAAACGATTGACGAATGTCCGATGGCATACAAGGACATGAATGAGATTCTGCAAAATATCAAAGACATGGTGACAGTAGATAAGATTATCAAGCCCATTTATAATTTCAAGGCAAGCGAACATGGAAGGAGGTAAAATCGATTCAGAATTATTTTTCGCTTTGACTACTTATTTTCAGCAGCTCGGTATGGACAATTGCCTGCGTTTTGAAAAGAAAGTTTGACATTTGATTTGGATATTTTATATTCTTCAAAGGCTTGCGCTTTACTATAGCAATTGTCTGATTTTCTGTTTCCAAAAGTAGAAAATCAGAGACTGAAAAAGCCCGATTTCAAGCTGTTTTTAAGGCATAAACTTTGTGAGGGGTAAGGTGATTGTACCTTACCCCTCGATTTTGCGTTTGAAAGCGTTACAGGCGCGCTTTTATGGCTTTCATATTAGATTCGGTTTATGCGAAAATCATTTCTGTATTCACAATCTCCGTAGCCGCTTCACGCAGCGAATTCATCTTTCCAACCCACTCCATTGAATGTTCGACTTTAAGTTTTTCGGTTATACCCTCACGCTCCGCTCTTTGCTTTACTATCCGGAAGAACATTCCCTCTGCCTGTTTATCAACATCCGCAAGATAGCCGTTCAACTTGCCGCTTATCAGCAGATTAGTGTAAAATATCCGTTTATGCTGACGGATATATTGCCAGTGTCGTTGCCCCATATCCCTATGGGCTTATTTTTCTTCAGCTGGCAGGAAAAGATTTGGCAAGTAGTAGTCGCCTTGCAACGTGTAAGTACCGCCAATTTCTTCAAATAATGATTTCATTGCAGTTTCCTCCAAATTTCAGTTTTTGATTTTTCTGTAATATACCGTACGATTGTCTTTACCTTGTTTTCAAAACCTTCGTTACGTAACCTCATCTTTGGGCGGAACCGTCTGTTTTTTATATGTTTAAATGCCGTTTTTTCTGATTTTATTTAGACAGGGGTTTTTCTTATATATGCAAAGCCATATTCCGTATAAGAACAATGCTGCGCACGGTAATATGATTATGTCACCTGTCAATGTATAAAGTGTTTTGTCTTTTATGAGAGATACATCTGCTGTTATGTATCCTGATGTATTTACTTCAAGTTTCTGTTCTGTCTCACCAAAGGGCGAGATTATCGCAGATATTCCTGTGTTTCCTGCCCGGAGCAGATATCTGCCGTTTTCAACAGCGCGCATACGGGCGTGGGCAAGATGTTGGTCGAGCGCGGGGGTGTTCCCAAACCAGCTGTCGTTACTTGCCATGGCAAGTATTTGCGCTCCGGCGTTGACAGTATTTCTTACTATATACGGGAACACTGATTCATAGCATATTATGCATCCTATATTTCCTGTGTCTGTTTCAAGAATATCCGTGCCGTGTCCCGGTGCAAGAAATTTTACGTCTGAAGGGAATATTTTTTCTATTATTTTATAAAACGGAACATATTCTCCCATCGGTACAAGCTTTTGTTTATAATACGGATCTGAAATTGTTCCATCGGGCAAAAAAGCCGTCATTGCGTTGTATTCATAGTTGTCATCTTCGTCAAAAATTCCGGTTATTACCGTGACATTGTGTTGTTGCGCAAATTGTCGCACCTTTTCGGAAAATGATGAGTCGATGAAACTTGCAATAGCTGTTTCTGACCATACTATGATTTGAGGGTTTGCTTTTTCTATAGCGGCTTCAGAAAGTTCAAAATGTTTTTGAAGAACGATTGACATCGGAGTATCCCATTTTGTAACGGAACCAAAATTCCCTTGTACTACGGCAACTGAGGTTTCTGCTGTAATTGTCGGCTTTTTTATTTGTATGCGTATTATTCCGTACAATGTGTTGGATATGAATATTCCTGCTGCGGCAATTAAAAGAATAACGGTTTTCCCGATTTTTTTCTTTTTTGTTATTCGTACAAAAGCTAAAGCGAGAAAAGAGTTTATTAAAAGTATAAGCAGAGAGATA
>CALWNV010000077.1 GCA_944382895.1 uncultured Clostridia bacterium
TTTCGGCATATTCAGGGCGTGTTGTCCTATATCCAGCAGTTTGAAGCGTCCTTTGTCAAAAAGGAAATGGAAAAAGCAAACGCAGAACGAAAATTATCCGTTGAAAAGGCAAAGGTAGACATTGTAACGCTCAAGCGCCGGGATGAGGATTTGGATACGCTGTTCAAGCGAATCTATGAGGATATGGTATCGGGCAGACTGTCGGCGGAACGGTTTGACAAGCTTTCTTCCGAGTATGAAACGGAGCAGAAGGATGTCAAAGCGGCGATTCTTGATTTGCAGGATCTGATTGACAGCGGCGAACAGGAACAGCACGACCTTCAGCAGTTTCTGAAGAATGTTCGTAAGTACACTGATCCAGAGAAGCTTACGGCGGAAATCCTGAATGATTTGGTTGACAAAATCGTGGTACACGCTCCGGACAAAAGCAGCGGCCACAGAAAGTAGAAGATTGAGATTTACTACAAGGCTGCGGGTATTATCAACATTGCCGATGAGGACTGCGTTGCCCTCGACGGCAGGCTCGGTATGCAAAACCGAAAGAAGAAAACAGCCTGACAACGCAAAGCGGCGGCACAGCCTTTCGGCTGCACCGCCACCTTACATATTTCCTTCGTTATCGCACCTCGGCTAACCGTGGCGTTCTTTTATTATGTTTTTAATTCTTATTATTGTGGTTTGTTTTAAGCAATAGTTGATAAATAATGGATAATATTTATTCAAAAATACAAATAAAAAATGTAGTAAAAAGTCTGATCGTGTATCAATGTTCCACAAGTTTGTCATTGTTCACAAATATGACATCTGCGATTAGTATAAAATGTATAGTTGACATATTTGCCACATTATGCTATAATATGTTTACAATTTGTTAGGTGTAAATTGGCTGTTTGTAAAAAAAAATAAACAAAATTGTATATCAAATAATTGGTATAAACTTCATCGGGAAATTTTGATCCCGGTGTTGAATTCGGAGGTGATCCCTCCAAAGAAAGGAATGGTAAACTGTATGAAAAAAGTTTTTTCATCGGTACTGGCACTCGCAATGCTTGTTTCCATGTTTGCAGTGTTCGCTGTAGGAATGTCGGCCGCGACCGAGCCTGATTCCTATACCGGCGGCGCGCTGACAAATTACAGAAACGAATTGCTCAATGAAAAGTTTGGAGCAAATTTTGCTTGGCTTCAGGCTTATACTGATCGTCATAATCCCGGGTATGACGATACGATCTGGGGTCTTATCTGCGACGACATCGATACGATGGACTATCTCAAGAACAACGGCGGTACAGATGCTCAGGGTCGTGCGGCTATTGATCATATGAAGCTGCATATCGCTGTTATCGATCAGGCTCCGGCATCTTATACTGGATCCGCTCTGACCAATTTCAGAAACGCGATCCTCTGCGCGAGATTTGGTGGAGACGTAGGAGATCCTGGTTCTTGGGCATGGCTTACTCCCTACAGCAATCGTTATTATGAAGGTTATGATTCCGCTAAATGGGGACTTGTCTGTGACGATATCGATAACATGGACTACCTGAAAAACAACGGCGGAACGGATTCTCAGGGGCGCGAAGCTATCAAGCTTATGGACACCCATTTGAAAGATCTTGTTGCTGAAACCAAACCTTCCGATGAGAATACGATCCTTGACTCTTCAAGTGCGTATTACTTCAAAGCAAACGAAGGATTGCAGACTCTTATCGTGGCAGGCACTCAGTATGAACAGAAAGGTCCTGCTACCGGTAATAATGCTTCTACATACTTTGCTTATTATTACAATTATTATTACTACCGCGTAACTCTTCCCGAAAACCAGGCAGCTTCCACAGCAGTAGCTTACAAAGCTCTCGTGGACAAGGTTTACAACTGGATTTACGGTGAGGAATTTGCCGGCAAAGTTGTCTATGGGTTTACCGGCATTGCCGATACACTTGAATCTGCTTGGCAGGCAATGCGTGCTGAAATCGGAATTTCCAACGCTCTTAAAGATAAACGCAACGCTTATATGGATGAACATGGTCTTTGGGATAACAACCTCGGTAAATATACGGCGGATTCTTGGGCAACTTACTGGGCGGCCGTAGAAGCTATTGACAGCGCGGCCAACAACGGAACAGACGCTGACTGTAACGCGGCTTATGAAGCGTTCCTGCAGGCTGCTGCGAATCTGAAAGAAACAGGAACGATGTTTGATCCCCAGAGAAAAGCCGCTTATGACAGAGCAACATCCGATCTGGTTGGCAAACCTCTTTATATGCATTATGTAGATCGCGCGTATGACCTCTTTACCAATCCCGATATATGGGAAGACGCTGATGTGGTCAATGCGTTCCTTGACAAGGCCTTTGAAGCGGATATGCTCTTCCTTGAGCCCTATGATGATTCAATAGATTATACAGTATGGTTCCCCGCAGGGCTTTCCGCTGAAGAACTCGCGAATGCCGATATGCTTATGGAACAGTTATGGAATGCCGCGAGAGAAGTGGCATACATAGGCAAAGCTGGTCTTGATCCTAAGATGTGGGAGCTTACACAGTCTGTAGGAGATTCTTCGCTTTATACTTCTGAGTCTTATGAATTGTGGCAGATGCTCTGGTCTGATGCTTCTACTGCTTTCTATAATGTAAGAGATAATACTAACTCTACTGACCAGGATGGCTATGACGCTGTACAGGGCTTGATCGAGACTTTTGGATATCTTGAGCCTCTTGCGTCAGCTAATGCGACATACAACTACTATGAAAAACAGGTTGCTAAACTTGGTTCTATATCCTGCACCTTCATTGATGAATTCAATGGTCTTTACGGGTTTGTCGGTCTTGCATCTGATTTTGATACAGCTGTAAAAGCTCTTGCTACATCTTTCAATGCGGCGAGAAATGAATTCGTATTCGGCGCCGCATTCCAGAAAGCTGTTGACAAACTTGCCGTTAAATATGCCGGTGCTGAATCTGTTGTCGCTCTTTGCGAATCTGATGATGTAAGAATTCTTGCAAATACCGGTACTGTTGAAGAGTGTGCTGCATATATTCAGCAGATTAACGACGCTGTTGCCGCTCTTGATGAAGACACCGCCGCTAAACTTGCTGCTAAAGACGCTTGCTTCGGCAACTCTGACAGAGGGACGTTTGTTGTTAACTATAAGACTGCTTATAACGGCTACAAAGCTCTTGTAACTCTTGCTGAAAATCAGGGCGTTGCCTACAGCAACTACTGCGCATTGTTGGATGAATACAACGCTGCGTATGAGTCTGATGTTCTTCTTTCCGTAAGCGAATACGAAGATATGAGACAGACTCTTGAGGAAGCTTGGTGGGCAATGCGTAAAGAGGCCGGAGTAGGTCTTGTGTTCCAGTCTGAACTCGCTGCAGCCGCAGCTGCCGGCAATGCCGCGCAGCAGGAATATGTTGCCGGAATCGCTCCTATATTCTATTCAAAGGCTACTGACGCTGAGATAGATGTCGTATGGGCTGAGTTCAACGCACTCGCTGCATAACCAGCATACAGTTTAGTTTCTTTTTCGAAGGCTCTTTGCCGAAAGGCGAAGGGCTTTCGTTTTTTTCATTATTTTGAGTATTAAGCGACCGGTTTAAGTTGGTTTTGTTTGTAAATTTGATTAACTGTTTTTCTTGATAAAAGTTTTTATTCTTATTTTTTAATTATATCAAACGTAATATAAAAACCGGAAAATTTTTATCAATATATAAAGTTGTTTATTGTTTTTTGCGGTAATATTTTTTAGTATTATTGTTTAGAGTTGTTTTTAATTTAACAGATATAAATACTTTTGAAAATTGAATAATTATTGGGAAAACGCAGGTTTTTAATATATGTTTGTCTTTTTTTAGGAAGTATTAAGATGTATGTTTATATTTTACAGTATTTCATATTTTTTTTACTATTTTATTGTATATGATTACTCTTGAAAAATATCCAAATTCTGCTATAATAACATTAGCACTCAGAGATGGCGAGTGCTAACAGGGAAAACATTATAGGAGGAATATAAAATGAAAATTTCACCTTTGGCTGACAGAGTTGTTGTAAAACTTGTTGAAGCGGAAGAGACGACTAAAAGCGGAATAATACTTACCGGCGCCGCAAAGGAGAAGCCTCAGTATGCTGAAATTGTGGCTGTGGGCCCCGGCGGAACCGTTGACGGTAACGAAGTTAAAATGTATGTCAAAGTAGGACAAAAGGTTATTACGAGTAAATATTCGGGTACCGAGGTTAAAATAGACGGGGAAGAATATACGATTGTGAAGCAGGATGATATTCTTGCTGTTATAGAATAAGGAGTGAAAAGATATGGCTAAGGAAATTATTTACGGTGAAGAAGCTCGTAAAGCTCTTCAGAGCGGTATAGATCAGCTTGCAGATACTGTTAAGATCACACTTGGTCCTAAAGGCAGAAACGTAGTTTTGGATAAAAAATTCGGTTCTCCGCTTATAACCAATGACGGTGTTACTATCGCAAAAGAAATAGAACTTGACTGTGCTTTCGAAAATATGGGCGCGCAGCTTGTAAAAGAAGTAGCGACCAAAACGAACGATGTTGCCGGAGACGGTACTACTACCGCTACATTGCTTGCGCAGGCGCTTGTCCGCGAAGGAATGAAAAATGTCGCGGCCGGTGCAAACCCGATGGTTCTTAAAAAAGGTATAAAAGCCGCTGTTGAAGCCGCGGTAAACGAATTGAAGGCTAATTCCAAACCTGTTAAGGGGTCTGACGATATCGCGCGTGTCGCTACTGTTTCCGCTGGTGATGAATCCGTAGGGAAGCTCATCTCCGAGGCGATGGAGAAAGTAACTTCCGACGGAGTTATAACCATTGAGGAAAGCAAGACCGCCGAAACATATTCCGAGGTTGTTGAGGGAATGATGTTCGACAGAGGATATGTTACTCCTTATATGGTAACCGATACCGATAAAATGGAAGCTATAATCGATGATGCTTATATTCTTATAACAGATAAAAAAATAAGCAATATTCAGGAGATCCTTCCGTTGCTTGAGCAGATAGTCCAGGGTGGTAAAAAACTTGTTATAATTGCTGAAGATATCGAAGGCGAAGCTTTGTCCACTTTGATAGTCAATAAACTCAGAGGTACATTTACATGTGTTGCGGTTAAAGCTCCCGGATTCGGTGACAGGCGTAAGGAAATGCTTCGTGATATAGCTGTTTTGACTGGCGGGCAGGTAATCAGCGAAGAGATAGGTCTTGAACTGAAAACCGCGACTGTAGATATGCTTGGAAGAGCCGGACAGGTAAAAGTCCAGAAAGAAAATACGATTATTGTCAACGGAATGGGCGATAAAGCCGCTATTCAGGACAGAATAAAAGAGATCAGAGCTGCTATTGAAAACACGACATCTGATTTCGATAAAGAAAAGCTTCAGGAACGGCTTGCGAAACTTTCAGGCGGTGTTGCTGTCATAAAAGTCGGCGCTGCGACCGAGACTGAAATGAAAGAGAAAAAGCTTAGGATCGAGGACGCTCTTTCTGCGACTAAGGCCGCGGTTGAGGAAGGAATTGTTGCCGGTGGCGGAACTGCTTTGATCAACGCGATAGAAAATGTAGGCAAGTTTGCGGATACACTTGAAGGTGATGAGAAAACCGGCGCGAAAATCGTTGTAAAGGCTCTTGAGGCTCCTCTTATGCAGATAGCGACCAATGCGGGGCTTGAAGGCGCGGTTATTATAGATAAAATCAAAGCCGGTAAAAAGAATATAGGTTTTGACGCGTATAATGAAACATATGTTGATATGTTCAAAGCCGGTATAGTGGATCCTGTCAAGGTTACACGTTCCGCTCTTGAAAATGCGGCGAGCGTAGCTTCAATGGTTTTGACGACCGAAAGCCTTGTCGCGGATAAAAAAGAGCCTGCCGCGAACGCAGCCGCAGCTGCTGCGGCAAATCCCGCAATGGGCGGAATGTATTGATTATTAATAAATGTTGAGTGTGTTTTTCGATTGTTTCAAACAAAAAAGAGGCTGCCCCACTGAAAAGTGAGGCAGCTTCTTTCATTTTGTGCGTTTAGTCGCCTACAGTAATACCGCTTTCGCTTCTGCTCTTTTTGAAGAGAAGAGAAATGCACCATATACCGGAAAGAGCAACCAGGGTATAAACTATTCTTGCCCATACCGACATGCTTCCGAGAGCCCAGGCAACAATATCAAATGAAAAAATACCTATGCTTCCCCAGTTTATAGCGCCTATTATCACAAGTGCCAACGCAATTCTGTCTAAAACAGCCATATCGAAAACCCTCATTCGTCGAATAAGATTAAGGAATGTAATTATCATTCCGAGTGTATTATATCCGTAACTTATAAAAATATACTGTAAAAAAAATAAGCAAAACAATTTGTTTTGCTTATTTTTTTATTTTAGCGGAAATAACTGAGGCGAAAAAAATCAAAGGATTATGCAAATAAGACCGCTGCTTCCTTCATTTATTATTTTTTCAAGCGTTTGCTGAACTTTTTCTCTCGCTTCCGGAGGCATTTTATTCAACTTTGTATGAAGACCTTCGTTTACAAGTTCATGGAGAGATTTGCCGAAAATATTGCTGTCCCAGATTTTTTTCGGGTCTTCCTCAAATTCTGTAAGGAGGAAACGAACAAGTTCTTCTGATTGTTTTTCGCTCCCGACAACCGGTGAGACCTCTGTTTCTATATCAGCCTTTATAATATGATATGAAGGCGCGGAAGCTTTTAGTTTGACTCCGAAACGCGATCCCTGTTTGACTATTTGAGGTTCTTCAAGAGATAGCTCATCGATTGATGGTGTTACGATCCCGTAGCCTTGTGTGTCTGCTGCATTCATCGCATCCGCAAATTTGTCATAGTCTTGTTTTGCGGCGGAAAGTTCTGATACTGTCTGCATTAAATCTCCGTCGTTTTCTATTTCAAGTCCGGTCAATTCGCTTATTACTTTATAGAATAACTCGGGTACGAGAGAAACATCCATATGGACTGTCCCTGTTCCAAGATCCACTCCGGAGATTTTTGATTCCAAAATATTCTCATTTGATGAAATATATTCTGTTGCTTCATAAATATCTCTGATACGGGACAGACTTTCTGTAGATGATACAATGTCTTCCATCAGTGAGCGGCGCAGCCAGTGCTCTTGTGGCAGGCCGGTTATCCACATCGGCATATTCATACGTATTTCTTTTATCGGAAATTCAAAAAGAACGTTTTCCATTATAGTTTTTATCATGTTCTCGTCGATTTTCAAACAGTCTACTGCGATTGCCGAAACACCATGACGACGTTCGATTTCGTCTTTGACTTTTTTTGCCTCATCCCCGTCTGCGTTGACCGTGTTTATTATTACCACAAAAGGTTTGTTTATTTCTTTCAATTCATTTATAACGCGGTCTTCCGCTTCAACATAATCTTCTCTCGGAATCTCTCCGATAGATCCGTCAGTTGTTATTACAAGTCCTATTGTCGAATGTTCGGATATAACTTTCTGTGTTCCCACTTCAGCAGCCATATTAAACGGGACTTCCTCGTCAAACCACGGTGTCATAACCATTCTGGGACAATCGTTTTCTATGTAGCCGAGTGCGGACGGTACGATGTATCCGACACAGTCTATAAGCCGTACACGAAGGTTTATATTGTTTGCAACTGCTATTTCAACCGCTTCATCCGGAATAAATTTCGGTTCTGTGGTCATTATGGTTCTTCCCGCCGCAGATTGAGGCAGTTCATCTTGTGCACGGTCTTTTTTATGTTGGGCGGTAATATTGGGAATAACCAAGGTTTCCATAAATTTTTTAATAAAGGTCGATTTGCCTGTTCTGACAGGACCGACAACTCCTATATAAATATCCCCGTCTGTACGCGCCCTGATATCATCATAAATGTCTTTTTGCATAAATGCTCCTCCTTGATTTCCTGTTTGCTACAATATATTTTTTTTGGACTGGTTTTTTTAGCTTCAAAAATCGGTAATAATTTTGCCGCAAAAAATCGCAAAAAATTAGGA
>CALWNV010000078.1 GCA_944382895.1 uncultured Clostridia bacterium
GCGCATGCGTTTTCCCGGATACGTGCGCAAAATATACCGCCGCGTAAACAACGCCGCCGACTCAGACAGCCTGATTTCACAAAGAAAAATAATTCTCCGGCAAAAGACAAAACCCCTTGACAACAAAATAAAAATATGATATAATTTAGCGGTTGAAGACATCATCTTTGCCATTTCGGGGTGTGGCGCAGCTGGTAGCGCGCTTGGTTCGGGACCAAGAGGCCGTGTGTTCAAGTCACATCACTCCGACCAGCGTGACGCTGGACCCAATTCGTTTTCGGGTTCAGCGTTATTTTTTGCCTTATTGCTCGACCAAATAGTTTGGCGCCTTTCCCAGTCCTTTTTCCCTCTTCCTTTCCCATGACAGGGCGCGGAGCGGCTTAATTTTATCCGGATAAAGAAAAGCCGGTCACTATCAGGTTTTTGCAGGGTCATAAAAAAACAATAAAACATACACACGTAATTTTGTCATTTTACCGCGGATCACGCATCTACGGCGGATTTTCGGGTTTCCTGAACAAGCCTCATATATCCGATATCTTCTTCTGATAAATCCGAAGATCATCCTCACTCCGCCTGATGTCTGTTACAGAAAAGATTTTGACGGGAGGTTCCGGAATGGGCTCAAAAGGGTCAAAAACGCTGATACTGCTTTCGGTTTTCTGCGGTATTTGCTTCACGGCGGTCTCATATTTTATCATGGAATGTGTGAATTTGCGCGGAGCATCAACTTTTTCCGTACTTACGGGCGCTTTGTTCTCTGCCCTTTTATATCTTTTTTTAGTGATATATCAGCGCCACACGGATAAAAAATATCTTAACTTTGAAAAGACTATGAGTTCACATGTGTTTTACAAGACAAACGGGAATTTCAGGCTCGCGGAAAACATAAGAAACGGGAATATTTATTTTTGCGATGATAAGATTGTATTCGCTTTTTTGGATGAGAAGCCGTTTCTGACTGAATATATACCTGTAGATGACATATCATATTACCAGTATGACAACATACACCTGAACATTGCAACAAAAGACGGGCGGGTTTACCGCATAACTTTGCCTGACGCTGCGCCGCTCACGGAAATATTAAAAACGCGCGGGTGGATAGAAAAATAAGACCATTCCCCTGTTTTTTATCTCAAAAGACATGGCAGCGGGAACACTTGCGCGAGCTCTTCCGTTTTTTTGATAATGAAAACGCGCGTGTCAATCCCGGACTCTTCTGAAAACATGGAAAATCCGGGGCGAAGTTTCCTTGCCCCGGATTTTTATTCTTCCGTCATCCGTATTTTCGACAATCTGTTTTTGACCCTAACCGGACAAAATTCTGAAAAAAACAACTGCTTTTTCCTTTTTGACGATATCAAAACACATGCGGCCACAACATGCCGGCACGATCATATATAACAACATTCATAAATGTCCGGCGCCCGCCCGCGGCTATTCATTAACAGAACCGTTGATTCTGATAATAGCCTGTCTCACTGCCCCTAACAAGCGCCCGTCATCACCTTTGGTAGGGCAAATATAACCACCCTCGCAAAACTCGTTCCACGCATACAAAACCGCAAGATTCCCTACCGAACAGTCTTTGTTTCTGTCCAGCCATTTGGCCGCGTTAAGAATATGCTCATAAAGCATCTTAGGCGTACGGTCAGCCGCGTAACAAGAACGGTATCCGGTCGTGTTGCCTACCCACTCCGTCTCCCACGGCCGACAATCCCAGCCGCCGAGGACACAGGGAACATACGGCATATTCTGATCGGAAAAGCGTTCCCAACATGTTTCATGATCTTTCGCCATCAGTTCATAACCCGCGTTATAAGTTTTACTGCCGTCAGCCAATGTCAGAGGAGAATAACGCCGGTAATTATACCCGGTCAATGCGGAAAATCCCTGTTTGCGTCGCAGATACACCAGATTTTTCCACAACCCCACACTATAATTAGCCTCGTTAAAATCGATATCACGTGTATCGGGGGAACCGTAAGGACATTCGGAACCGATAATCAGAACCCCGTCATAACCCAGTTTCTTTACTTCTTCTTCCAGCCAGCTGAAAGCGTTCAGGCAGCCATCGACTCCGCCCAAATAATATGACAGATAATAAGATGAAAAAAACATCAGCACCGGTTTATTGTTTACCTTGAGATAGTTGTCCTCACGCATATATTTCAACCAGGTTTCCGCCGCGTTCTCCCAATTATCATCCGTGACATAAGCGCCCTCATGGTTGCAGACATTGAGACAAAACTCCATCTTTTTGTTATTCGAAGAAGCTAAAAAGTTGTCCACACAGCTGTTTGATTGCGCCATATGTTCCGCGTTGTACCAGTCAAACGCGAAATAAGCGATCCCCGCCGTGACAGCATATTCAATCTGCTGTTCCATATTTTCCACCGTGCTGTCAGTCCAGCCCCAGACCGGCTCACGGTCGGAAAACTCCTGAAACAGCCGGTCGGTATAATGGTCTCCGGTATAAGAAAAGCCATACCAGAAATAAGCGCCCAGCTTGAATTCACCCAAACCTGAAAAATCATAATCCGACGTATCCGTTATGGCAGGATAGGTTTTGATAGTATTGATAACAGATTCAAAGACCTCGTCCGATTCAGGCGTTTCGTCGCCGGAAGCCTCAGATTCCCTTATTACAGAACAGGCTGACAAAGATAACAAAAGCAGTCCTGTAATAAACAGTATCAGTGCGCGTTTGATAATCCTCATAAATCCGTTCACCTTCATGTCTTATATAAAAAATACGATTGTTTCAGCAACAAAAGGTATTTTTTATATAACTAAAATATGATATCTGCCAGACATGTTGATTATAATACATTCTGATGAAGTAGTCAATACTTTATTAAAAATAAATATATGATAATTGATTATACTCCGTCACATGCCGCCGATATATACCAACCAGAGTCAGTCCCATGCCGGACGTACACCGCCATTTATGAGGGAAAAACTTCCGGCAAAATAAGTATATTACAGATATCTACTGTCCGCAGACCGTTCACCGGCCGGATTCTACGGAGCATGAGTGTTAATTTCATTAAATTCCCTTTAGAATATATCATTGAAAGGGTGATGTATATGGATCAGATCAAAACCGGAAAATTCATCGCGGAAAAAAGAAAGGAACTGTCATTGACGCAGCAGGAGCTGGCGGACATTTTAGGTATAAGCAATAAAACAGTCTCAAAATGGGAATGCGGCAACGGGCTTCCCGATGTAAGCCTTATGCTGCCTTTGTGTAACACGCTGCATATTACCGTGAACGAACTGCTTTCGGGAGAAGCCGTGGAAGATAAATATAAAGAAAAAGCGGAGGAAAATCTTATCGCGCTCATACAGGAAAAACAATCCGGCGGACCGGCAGTCAAAAATATAATCATATGGCAGACAATAACGCTTGCCGCGGCTGTCTGTATCTGGTTTCTGCTGTTTGCTGACAGTAATATATACCAGCTGGGACAAACTCCGACACCACTTACATTATGTTATCTGTCAGCCGGGTTTATAGCGATTTATACATCGGTGATGACTGTCGTTTACGGGATAATGAAAAAGAATCAAACGATAATTTTCTTATCATTGTCTTTTTCCTCCCTCGTATGCCTGCTTATATGTATAGGATATAAGACGTTCTGGCTGGCAGTCCCCGCGGCGGCAGGGATCCTGCTTTGTTTCGCTTTAAGCCTGCGCGCATTTTTCAGACATAAAAAATAAGCGTATGGCATTTTGCGTATCTTCAAAAGATATCTCTGTTTTTCCAATGATATATTTGCCTATTTTTCGTGTTTTACGAAAGACAAAATCTTTTTTTTCCATGCCTTTACGGCCTTGAATACTTTCAACTCGGTATTTAAGGCCGTTTCGCTTTCCTTTTCCGCGTTGTTCGCCAGTAAACGCTGGCTGTCGGCAAGCTGGGCATCGCTTTTGTTTTTTTCTATATAAACGCCTTCCGATGTCAAAAGCCTTGATTTGACTGTATCGGACAGAACAGCCTCCATTATGCGATGGACGCGCTCACGGATATTTTCATCATACACGGGGCACGCGAGTTCTACCCTGCGTTCCGTGTTCCTTGTCATAAAATCTGCTGAAGAAATATACATTTTCTCATCCGGCCCGCTTCCGAAACAGTAGATACGCGAATGCTCAAGAAATCTCCCGACGATACTGCTTACCTCTATATTCTCAGTTTTGCCTGGAATACCCGGCAACAGACAGCAGATACCCCTTACGACCATTTTCACCCTGACCCCGGCACAGGACGCCAGAGAAAGTTTATCGATGATCTCCGCATCCGTCAAAGAGTTTATTTTTATAAAAATGCTCCCGTTCTCCCCTTTTGCTATCTCATCATCAATAAAACGCATTATCGATCTTTTCAGCGAAACGGGCGCAACGAGCAAATCTTTATACACACCGTAAATATTTGATATCGCCATATTTTTGAAAAACTCAGCCGCGTCTCTGCCGATCTCTCTGTCCGCGGTCAGCAGCGATAAGTCGGTATAGAGCTTCGCGGTATTCTCATTGTAATTACCTGTCCCTATCTGTGTTATATACTGCACGCAGTTTTTGCCGCGCAAAGTGATGAGGCAAACTTTGGAATGGACTTTGTAATACTCAAACCCGTATATCACGTTGCAGCCCGCCTCTTCAAGCCGTTCGGACCAGTTTATATTGTTCTGCTCGTCGAACCTCGCGCGCAGCTCAATAATGACCGTGACTTCCTTGCCGTTTTCAGCCGCGCGGCATAAATACTCGACCAGCTTCGCATGGGCGGACAGCCTGTAAATCGTGATTTTCACGGAAATAACACGCGGGTCATCCGCCGCTTCACTGATCATTTCAAGGAACGGCTCCATGCTCTCAAACGGATATGACAGCAAAACATCACGTTTCTCCACCTGTTTCAGTATGCTTTCGCCTTTTTTCACGCAACCCGGCCAGACAGGCGTAAATTTAGGATATGACAAAATATGCTGCTTTATTTTGGGTATCTTCCCCGTAAGATCATAGACATAATCCATTCTCAAAGGCGTGCCGCTTTTGTATATCTGAGCCCTGGACAACGCGAGTTTATCGATAAAATAAGCAAAAAACCTTTCGGAGATAGACGTTGATATCTCCATCCTGACCGGAGCGAGCCTTTTGCGCCGGCTCAAAGCTTTTTTCATCCTTTTTCTGAAATCATACTCATCCGCGAACCCTTCGTCATCGGGGTTGACGTCCGCGTTACGTGTCACGCAAAAAATCACTTTCTCAAGCACCGTATACGGCGCGAACAAATCTTCTATATATTCCGCCACGATATTCTCGGTAAGTATATAGCGTGTATCGTTCCCCGGCAAATAAAAAATACCGGGAACAGACGCGGGTATCTGGAGCACTCCGAAGATCTCGCGTTTTTTATGCTGAAGGAATACGCCTATATGGATAACGTTATTCGCGAGATGAGGGAAAGGATGATGTGTGTCTATGACCTGAGGGGAAAGCAGCGGACGTATCGAGTCTTCAAAAAACTTCCGCACGTACTTTTTCTCGTTTTTTTCCAGCTCAGAGTACTCCAAACAGAAAATACCGTATGAACGAAGCTGCGTCTCGACTTCATAAAAGATACGGTCCCGCTTTTTATATAAAGGCTTCACCGCCTCAAAGATGCTTTCAAGCTGCTCCGCCGGCGTCATCCCGGATTTATTGTCGACTATTTTTTCTTTCAAGCCTGTCATGGAATACAGGCTTCCCACCCTTATCATGAAAAACTCTTCAAGATTACCTGAGAATATTGAAATAAACTTAAGCCTTTCCAGCGCCGGGACAGTTTCATCATCAGCCTCCGACAAAACTCTTTCGTTGAAACGAAGCCATGAAAGCTCCCTGTTCTGGCTGAACCCCTTTTTGAAAAGCTCATTCATCTGTATGACCTTCTTTCAGACAATACGCGAGATATCCTTCCCTCACTCCGAAACGGCTTGTTATAAGCCTTTTTGCGTTATAATATTTAGCTATCGCCTGAAAAACAAGCATGCCGGGCACAACTGTATGGACCCTGTCCGGAGAAGTACGCAGAATGCTCTGAAGCAAAACGTTCGGCTTATCCCGTACATACGACAGAATATCTTTAAGCTGTCCGCGGTCGTATTCCCTGCTCTTTTTTTTGTCAGGGTCATATTCCCTGATAAGTTTCAGGGCAGCGCGCGCGGTACCGCCTACGCAATACACAGGCATATCCGGTATATCCTCATAAGGAAAGGAAAAGTTTTTGAGATATCCTGTCACGCTTTTTTTTATTTTCCGCATCTCGTCCGGAGAGGGGATCAGCCCTCCTACATACGTTTTATATAAATTAAGCGAACCGAGAGGGAAGGAATCCGCAAAAACGATTTTATCTTTCTCAAAAAACGTTATCTCCGTGCTTCCGCCCCCGACATCCGCAAGGATCCCGTTTTCTCCGAGCCCGTCTTCCGAGGCTCCGTAATAATCGAAAACAGCCTCCTCTTCCCCTGTCAGGATCCTCACTTTCAGCCCGCATTGCTTTTCGATAAGTGAGACGATCTCCCCGCCGTTTGCGCTGTTACGCAAAGCGGCCGTTCCGAAAGGCAGGACCCGTTCAGGTTTTATATAATCAAGTATCCTGCGTATATCAGACAAGACATTCAATAATATCTCAACGCCCTCCGGCCGGATATGGTTCGATTTATCGACATACCCAGCAAGCCCTACAGCGTACTTTTTATTCAGCATGGATTCCGGGCTTTCGCCGTCATTCGAATAAATAACCAAACGTATCGTGTTTGACCCGATATCGATCACCGCCAACATATTCCTATTCCCCTTTATCATATAAAAAATCACAATGTTTTATAATAGAATATGTAAAACCTCAATAAAAATGTATATCCATGCTTTTTAAGTAAAAAAATCTTACGCCGAAAAAATTTCCGCGTATTGTCAGAGATCCGGAAAACAGCTTTACAATTGTATTATATATATATCAGCCCTGCTTATCTATCACGTTAAAGTCAAACTCAAGTAAAATCCATGTTTAATCCCGGACCTTTCTCAAAAAAATAAAGAGTGGGCCGATAAAAACCCGACCTTCATCCGCATAAAAAATTTTCACAGATCCTGTTAAATTCCCCGCTGTTCTCCGCAGCCACACAATGTGAGCCGTCAACTATACAAAGCCTGGAATTCGGCAGGGATTTATGTATAAGCCTTGTATGGCTTTCCTTTATCAGATCCCTGCTCCCCGCGATCACCAGCACAGGTATCCGTATCTTTTCAAGTTCACGCGGCTTTATACGCGGCTCCGACGTCATAAGCCGGAGCATTTCCTTTTCGCGAACATACTTTTTATTGAAAAGCGACCTAAGGCATACCGACGCATAGCGGCAAAGGGTATGAAAATAAAAAGAATCTTTTAGGCCGCGCGGAAACAGATTACCTCCGTTAAGTATGAGTTTATCGACATATCCGGGATACTTAAGAGTGAAAATCACCGCGATATTGGCGCCGTCGCTGAAGCCGAGAAGATGAATCCTGTCAAGTCCGTGAAAATCAAGAAAATGTTTCAAGTCTTCCGCGAATCTCGTCAGTGAAAACTCTCCGGAGCCCCTGGGAGTTTTCCCATGCCCCCTCGTATCAGGCGCGATTACCCTGTATTTCCCGGAAAAATATCTTATCTGGCTGGCAAAATAACCGGAAGAATCGTTATTACCGTGAAGGAGCACAAGGGGCGTGCCCGTGCCCTCATCCGCAAAATATAACGATATATCATTCATTCGCATCGCTTCTTTATATGTTTTTTTATCGCCTCGAAAGTAACGTCGCTCAGATCATGCTCTATCTTGCACGCGTCTTTTACCGCGGTTTCCCTGTCCACACCGATGCATACCAGGAACTCAGTCAACAGAACATGTCTTTCATATATCTTCTCCGCGACCGCTCTGCCTTT
>CALWNV010000079.1 GCA_944382895.1 uncultured Clostridia bacterium
GGATTATCAAAATCGCCGAGGACTCCAAGCCGTTTAAACTGTTTACGCTGATTATCCACGTATGAGAGTGCGAATTCCTTGCATTGTTTGCGAAAGTCCAGAACACTTACTTTGCTTCTGTCAATCCCTACTTTTTTTATCGCCTGCAGCTCGATTGGCAAACCATGTGTATCCCAACCGTGTACAAGAGGAGCCCGAAAACCGCTCATATTTTTATATCTGATAATAAAGTCTTTGAGAATTTTATTCAACGCATGACCGAGATGGATATCGCCATTGGCATACGGAGGGCCGTCATGTAAAATATAAGAAGGCTTATCAGCGTTTTTCTCAAGTATTTTTTCATAGAGCATATCATCCGCACACTTTTGCAGATATTCGGGTTCGCGCTGCGGTAGCCCTGCCCTCATGGGATAATCCGTCTTCGGTAAATTAAGGGTCTCTGTGTAATCCATATTTATCAAATCCTTTATTATTCATCATCAAAATCATCATCAAAGAAATCGTCGTCATCCTGTTTGAAAAACCTGGATGTTTTTTTAAAAGGCTTTTTATCTTTTGTTTTATTGGTTTTATCAGAATCAAAAAGCTCTTTGATTTTATTTTCATCAGCCCGGATATAAGAAGCCTTTGATTTCTCATGGGATGAAGCAGATTTCGGAAGAATAATTTCTTCGTCTTCATCAATGCTGTTGTTTTCATTTATCAGCGTTGTATCTTTTTCTTTAGCGGGCTTCATTATAATAGTCGAACTGAAATCATCTTCCGGTTCTATCTGAAAAGTATCCTCGATCGTTTGCTGCTCGGGAACTTCAGATACACTTAAATCTTTATTATCTGTATCAGTCTCTGTATCATGCGGTTCCGTTGCGGCTTTTTCATCAAGTTGTTCCTTTGTAAGAGAAGGAAGAGTATTTATTAATTTAATATGAGCTTCATATGCGTTTCTCAGTTCCGCTTTAAAGTCATCTACTTCTTTAATCAAAACGTTTTTACTTAATTTTACGGTTTCAAGTTCTGCTTTTGCCTGCTCAAGCTCAGACTGAATCTTAAGTAACGCGGTTTCTTTCTCGCTTTTCGCGGCATTCACGATTTTCATAGCCTGAGACTTAGCTTCAGATATGATATCATCACGTGTTTTAAAATTTGCTTCCAGCATTTTTTTAAGCTCATTCTGCTGTTCTTCCCGGATAGACTCAAGCTTTTCACTTAAAGATAAAACTCTTTTCGCATAGCTGTCACGTTCTTCAAGTATTTTTGAATAATCCGCAAGAATCTCATCAAGAAAAGCCTCGACTTCATCGGTTTTATATCCGGCGCGAGAACGGGAAAATTCACGCGTTTCTATATCTCTCGGTGTTAGCATTTTACTGTCCCTCCAGTCGCCCTAAACTCTTTTCAATAATTGGTGTCAATTTCCATTTCATCAAAAATATCGCCGGTTATCTCCACTCCGCCGGGAATTATAAGAAATGTACCTGTAGCAACTTTTTTGATCTGACCACCGAGCGCATACGCAACACCGCTTAAAAAATCAACAAAACGGCGTGTATCCTTGGTTACAAGCTCAAGATTAAGAATAACCGTCTTTCTGTTAAGAAGATTATCAGCAATCATAGCAATGTCATCACGTTTATCCGGTTTGATCAAAACAAACTCAGGTTTGGGTCTTTGATTTGTAGTAGGTTTTGAGACAAAAGATGATGTGTTCTGATTCCCCGAATCAACTTCCTCAATATTGTCTTCATCGTTATAGTCTCGGTCTTCTCCGAGGATTTTCTTCAAAAAACTCATTATAAATTTTCCTTTCCGATAATAATATTTTTTAATATAAATTTACTATATGAACAGCAATGAACCTATACGCACCATATTAGCGCCATTTTCAATCGCCATTTCAAAGTCACCCGACATGCCCATTGATAATATTGAAATATTTTCATTTAACTGCGCTGAATTATCAAAAATATAACGCATACGTTTGTAATAATCCGGGTTTGTAATCACGGGCATTATAGACATAAAGCCTTTTACTGTTAAATGCTCGAATCGCGAAATATTATTGAGTATAGGAACAACTTCTGTTTCTTTCATGCCGAATTTTGTTTCCTCGCCGGAAACATTGACCTGTAAAAGGATTTCAATGTCTTTATCCATCGCTGAAGCCTGCTTTTCAAGTTCTTCAGCAAGATGCAGACTATCCACGGAATGGATAAGCACAAGATCTCGAACTGAAAGGAGATGTTTAATTTTATTTGTCTGAAGATGGCCTATAAAATGTTTTCTGCACGGAAGAAGAGTATTTTGTTTTTTCATCAAAGCCTGAACATGATTTTCACCTATATCCGTTATCCCGCATCTGATAGCCTCGTTCGCATCTTCGTCTGTCTGATACTTTGTTACTGCAATCAGCTTGACTCTTTCATTATAAGGACTGCGCTGAGCAGCTTCCTGTATCCTGATCTTTATGTTTTCAATATTTTTCGCAATATCAGCCAATTCCTACTACCTTCCCATCAAATAAATCTTTTCCGCCTACAACGACCTCATCATTTTGCGTAAGAACACGTGATAAAACTGTATTATCAGGCTTCACTATAGAAAACGTATCAGTGGAAAACAGTACGGTGACAGGCTTAAAAACAACTTTTTTGGCAACAAGGACATATACTCCGGTTTGTCCCTCCGACATTCTCAAGGCTTCATTACTTACTTTGATTCCCTCATATGTATTAAGTACCATTTTACATTTCTCTTTCCTAAGAGAAAACTCAAATTCCGTGAAATCAGTAAGCTTAAATGTTATAATACATTTCCCGTCCGATGGCGCGGAAATATTATATATCGACGCTGTAAACGACTTAGCGCTCATTAAAGATGTTCCGAAAACAAGATTTACGCTTTCGCCTGTTTTATAAGCCTGCGCGGTTTCTTCTGAAATATCGGCTGCGAAATACCAAACTGTGTTATTTTGCAATTTTCCTATATAATTGTCTGGGCGAACAGAGACAGGCATATTCATTATATCATTAAAATCCTCGACAGTCATTTTATTGTATTCATCCGCTGTAAAGGATTCATACCCGTCATAATCAGAAATAAAATATCCTGCAATACTTGCTTTTACGGTTTTTTCATCACCTATCAAAGCCAAAACCGTATCTTTTTGCTGCTCTAACCGTTCAAGTTCCTCGGTATACGCTTCAGATCCGTTAAGCTTAACATCTTTTTTGTTTATAGATATCTGCACGGCATCCGCGTTGCTCTTTTCAAGACAACCGTACTTGAGACTGTCAAGATAATTTCTGATTTTATCACGCACATCGGATTCCAAAGCGTCAGTATCAGAAATGGCACTTTGAGCAAGGGAGCTTTCAATAATCGATATCTCATTATTCAATGCCGAAAGCTTTGCATAGCTATCCGCAGATGATGTATCAGTAACATAGCTGGCAACAGTGGAATTTATTGAGACACGTCCTCCGTTTTCAACACTATATGTAACGCAACCAACGGATTCATCTGCAAAGACCACAACTTCGTTGCGCAATGCAATCCCATAAAGATCGATGCTGTCGCGGTAAGTCGTTTGTTCCGCGACTTCGGTTTCAATATTATTTCTCAAAAAAATATCAGGAAATATTGCGAAAACAAAATAAAGCAATAAAACCCCTAAAAGTGTATAAATCAAAATTTTCAAAATATTAGGGGTAAAAATTTTTTTGCGCATAACTATTTATTATCCTGAAAAACATCAACCGGTCTCGCCGGAATCATGGTAGAAACTGCATGTTTATAAATCATATTGGTCTTTCCTTCGACGTCAAGCATCAGGACATAGTTATCAAAACCTTTTACATATCCGTGCATCTGAAATCCGTTAGTGAGAAAAACCGTTATAGCTATGTGTTCCTTACGGACAATGTTCAGAAACGTATGTTGGAGATTGATGCTTTTATGTGTTTTGGCATCCTGATCGATTTCAGGTCTTTTTTCTTCAATACATTCAGACATTGCCGAAACCTCCTTATTATTATCGAAATTAATTATATCATATATTTATAAAAAATTCCACCCGTTTGACAAGAAAATTAAGTAAATTTTCGAAATTTTTTTTGTCTAAACTGTTAATATAAACCCATTCAAAAAAGGGTTCCTTCCGAAACCAGGTGAGTTGACGTTTCGCGTACCGACGGCTTTCCTGTTTAATTGCGGCAATCACTTCTTCAAGACCTTTTTCTTTTCTGAAATATGGTAAAAACTCTTTATAACCAATAGCCTGCGCGGCAGTCAGCCCTGTATCTAAATAACCTTTCTCATATAGACTTCGAACCTCTTTTTCTAACCCTGATATAATCATCTCATCTACACGAAAGTTTATCCTATCATATAAAGCGTCTCTGTCTTGACATGTGAGACAAAAAGACAAAAACTCAAATGGAGATTTTTTTTCTTTTGACTTTTTTTCCTGTTCTTCAGCTGTCAAACCTGTAAGCCTGTAAAGTTCAAGAGCCCTCGACAATCTTTTGACATCGTTGTGATGAATCTTGTCTGCGCGTTCAGGATCAACTTTCTTAAGCATTTGCATCAGTTCTTCACCTGTAAAATTACGAAGATACTCACGGTATCCTGTATCAGTTTCCGTTTCGCATAAATCAATATTTTTTATAAATGAAGAAATATACAGACCTGTTCCACCGACAATTATAGGCAGTTTCCCACGAGATAAAA
This sequence comes from uncultured Clostridia bacterium, assembly GCA_944382895.1. Taxonomy (GTDB): domain Bacteria; phylum Bacillota; class Clostridia; order Oscillospirales; family UBA644; genus QAKR01. Next base: position 4,732 of record CALWNV010000079.1, read on the forward strand.
TATCTTTTACAGCGATTTTTGCGCCGTCAAGATAATCCGCAAGAGTAAATATCTCATCGGGCATGATAATATCCATCATGTAATGCGGAACGCCCTTCCTTTCAGAAACGGTAGGTTTGGCTGTCCCGATATCCATCAGTTTATAGACCTGCATGGAATCCGCACTTATAATCTCTCCATTGAATCGCAATGCCAATTCAACTGCGGCAGCCGTTTTCCCGGAGGCTGTCGTACCGGTGATAACCAATACTTTATTATGCACTATATAATCCTTTTAAACTGTTTTTCAAGCGTTGTCTTGGACATCGAAAAACAAACAGGCCTTCCATGCGGGCAATACTTAAGCTCGGTTTCTTTTTCAAAATATTCTTCGACAAGCTTTTTTAACTCAAACTCACTTGTGTTCATCCCGCTTTTGATGGAGGCCTTGCAGGCAATATCATATAAAAACTCATCATATGTACTTTTTGCGGAACAAACATCGGAAGCAAATTTATTTAACAGATATTCAACATCGGAAACAGACAATAATTGAGGTATTTTCCTTACAATAACCGTCCCCGGCCCGAAATCTTCAATTTCAAATCCGAGAGTTTCAAGCGTTTTTGAATTTTCTAAAATTTTAGCATATTCCTCGCCGTCAAAAGATACTGTAATAGGCGTAAGAAGCGTTTGCGTCTGAGGTGTCATTGTTTTTAAACGTTCAAAATTTATTCTTTCGTGAAGGGCATGCTTGTCAATAAACAATACATCTTCATCTTTTTGAATGATGATATATGCGCTGAAGACCTCGCCGATAAATTTCCAGACAGGTTTATTATCTATCTTTCCTTGCTCATATATATCTTTTAACGTGTGTTTACGATCATCTTCTGAATTATTATCATCAGCATAAGACTTTGAAAAAGAGGGAATATCTGATACAGGAAGATATTCAGATGGCTTATCTGAGGAATCGGCAATAACTTGTACGATATCAGATGTATTTTCCTTTCCGGAAATAATTTCCCAATCAGGATATGACGGAGAATCATTTTTATAAACCTTTTCAACTGAAAGTTTTTTATCTTCAAAAACCTCCGGATGATCGGAACCAAATATCTGAAGAATCCCCGTATCATTGCGCAACGTCGCGTTCAACGCTCCCGACATTGCTGTTTTTATGGCTGTCTCATCGGAAAATTTTATTTCCTGTTTCGAAGGATGTATATTGATATCTATTTGAGAGGGATTAACTCCGATAAATAAAACGCACGCAGGATATCTTGAAATAAGCATGCTGTTTTTATACGCAGCCTCCAATGTCATTTGCAGCAGACGTGAACGAACAAGACGACCGTTCACAAAAAACACCTGATGATTTCTGTTTGGGCGACTATAGAGCGGCTTACCGGTATAGCCTTTTATCGAAACACCGTCATCATAATCAACTTCAAGCATCATATCTGAGAATTCTTTTCCGAATAATGAATATATAACATCAGAAAGCTTGCCGTTTCCAGATGTAAAAATATTTTCTCTGCCGTTTATAAAAAGCTGAAAAGAAATATCGGGTCTTGACAGCGCAAGCCTTTCAATCAAAGAGACAATAAGTCCTGTTTCAGTTTGCTCGCTTTTCAGAAATTTAAGTCTCGCAGGAGTGTTGTAAAACAAATCTTTTACAGTTACTGAAGTTCCGTCAGGCGCCGCGGCGTCCTCGGCGACAGGAGCAGCGCCCGTCTTCAAAATTATCTTTGAAGCGGCTGCCGAATCTTTTGTTTTCGTCAGGATCTCAAAACGTGAAACCGCTGAGATACTTGCAAGAGCTTCTCCTCGAAAACCAAGTGAAGATATGGAAAACAAATCATCTTTCGAAGATATTTTACTGGTCGCGTGTTTCACAAAAGAAAGCATGGCATCATTACGAGACATCCCGGTGCCGTTATCAGTTACACGTATAGATTTTACTCCGCCCTGAGCTATCTCAATTATGATCGAAGTTGCTTTTGCGTCAATAGAATTCTCCACAAGCTCCTTTACTACGGAATACGGGCGCTCAACAACCTCGCCTGCGGCAATAAGATCGGCGATTTCCCGGGATAATATATGTATTTTATCCGGCATGGGCTATAGCTCCTTTGCTTTTTTTGAAAGATCATAAAGTGTGTTCATAGCTTCGATAGGCGTAAGAACCGTAGGATCTGTATTCTTAAGAATTTCTATGATATCATCGCTTAAAACACTGCCCAGTAATACTTGGTCCTGTTCCGGTTCGGGGGCAGAACGAATATTTTCCGCTGGGCGCTGTGACTCGAGGTAGCTCAATACTTCTTCCGCGCGATCTATAACAGCTTCAGGGACTCCCGCCAATCTGGCGACATCAATACCGTAACTGTCATCGGTACCGCCCTTTACTATTTTTCTTAAAAATATTATCTCTTTATCACGTTTTTTTGCCGCAATACTGTAATTTTTAACGCCCTCAACGGTTTTTTCAATCTCAATTAGTTCTTGTTAATTTGTTTCTAACATCTATTTTTCACAACTTTTTTTCTTCATATATT
>CALWNV010000080.1 GCA_944382895.1 uncultured Clostridia bacterium
GGTTTATTCTGATGGTCAATATAGACAAAATAAAAGCTCTTGCAAAAGAAAAGGGTATTTCGCTGACATATCTTTGCAGGTCCGTCGGGCAGGGAAGAGGATATCTGAACGATGTCAAATCCGGGAAAACGACGATGCCGGCCGACAGGTTGAACATCATCGCCGAAAAGCTCGGCACTACGACGAGATATCTTGCCGACGAGGACGACGTGAAAACTCTCCGGACCGAGGAAGAGCTTTACGCGCTCAACAATGTTTTTTTCTCCATCGCGAAGGAAGCCGAGGAAAGCGGGCTTGATCCGGAAGATATAAAGGCAGCGATCGAAATATTCAAAAAATACAGGAAATAAAATGATCTATTACAACAAAAAACAGCTTTACGACAAAGTAAACGAATTCAGGGCGAAATGGCAGATGCGAAAAGCGCCGTATGACCCTTATGAGGCATGCCGCAAAGAAAAACGGATAACCATCGACGAGATGCCTTATAAAACAAAGGGAGTGCGGGGCATGCTGAAAATAGACGAGACAGGGCATCACATTCTGCTGAACTCCGTCAGGACGAAGACGGAGCAGAATTTCGATCTCGCGCACGAGCTCATGCATTCGGTACTGCATGCGTCCGAAGACCGGACGGCGTTTCTCTGCTCGCTCAGGATAACAAGGAACCACTACCTTGAATGGCAGGCAAACGAGGGCGCCGCCGAGTTTCTTGTCCCGTACAGAGAGTTTTTACAGGATATTCGCGGCATAAAGGAAAGCCTCCGGACCGAGGATGACCTGTATTCTTTCAAATTCAGCGAGGCTGTCAAATTCCGTGTTTCCGTCCAGACGATAACCTACCGGCTTGAGACGCTGAGATATGAGATACGCCAGAATCTCGGCGGTATCGCCGTTGAGGATGTGGCCGTCGTATCGAACAAAGCCCAACTGGCAACGGCCATGGCCGCGCTCTCCCTCAATGAGGAATATTACGGCAAAAAAGCGAGAAAATTCAAGCCTCTGTGCGTATGTGACGACGGGGTATGAAATAAGAAAAACGCGGCGGTCATAGACGGTACGAACATGACGAAAAAAAATATTTGTAAAATTTTTCTCAAACCCCTTGAAAAATATAAAAAAATAGTGTATAATATAACCATATTAAAAGCCGTTATACGAATCTTTCATAAGCCTCAAAACAAACAAAGGCTTCCCTCCGTTCTGATAATGTATAACGGCTTCTTCTTTTGCCAAAGCGAGTGTTTTTGTTATCATGATTGCCGCGGAACGATACCCGGCGCGGCAGCCGCAGGCAAAATCATGCGCTTATTTTCCGCGTGACGCGGGAGTGTGAAAATTTATAAAAACAACACGCGAATAAGAAACATCTGAAAAAGGCTGACTCAAAACACAAGTCCGCGCGAGAGTTTTCCGAGCTCACAAGCCCGCGCCGGACATTCATTCTGTACGCGGCCCGGTTTTATAAAGCTCTTTTGAGCGCCGCGGGAAAAAGACGAAAGCGTTTTATTTGCATATTTTATAAAATCCGCGTATTTTTTTGACAGGGTTGTATCAGGATAACGGAACCGTCATAAACAATACCTGTCGCGGAAAAACAGGAACATTGAAAAACCGGTAAAGACGGGAAAGAGTTAAAAACGGCTCTTTTCCGTCTTTTCATATTACCGGCGAAAGAATGAGACACATGCCCGCCGCTCCTCTCCTCCGCCCGGTCTTACGGAAAAAAACGACTTTTTTGCCTTACCCTCTTGATTATTTTATAAATATAGTGTATAATATATTAGAAAGCGGGTCTTGCGTGATTTTGCGTTGTGAACCATGTCAGACAGGGAACTGAGCAGCATTAAGCAATTTGCAAACTGCACAGCAATAAACCCGCTTTCTTTTATGATATGCCGGGATACGGATATCCGCGCCGGAAAAATAATTACGCGAGGTATAAAATGCCGAATCTTTACAATAAATACAGACCCCAGAGATTTTCTGAGATAGTAGGCCAGCCCGCCGTTGTAAAAACGCTGCGAAACCAGATCAGGACCCGTTCGTTCTCACACGCGTATCTCTTCACGGGCACGAGAGGGACCGGGAAAACCACCTGCGCGAGGATCCTCGCCCGCGCCGTCAACTGTGAAAACGTCAACGACGGGGAGCCGTGCAACGAATGCGCGTTATGCCGTGACTTTATAAAATCCGCGTCCTCAGACATCGTGGAGATAGACGCGGCGTCGAACAGCGGCGTGGACAACATACGCAAAATGACCGAAGAGATCACATATATGCCCATTGCGGCGAAGTATAAGGTGTATATAATAGACGAGGTTCACATGCTGTCGTCCTCGGCGTTCAACTCACTTCTGAAAACCCTTGAGGAGCCGCCGTCCCACGCGGTGTTCATACTTGCCACGACCGAGATACACAAAGTCCCCGCGACGATACAATCACGTTGCCAGCGCTTTGATTTTTACCGTATCCGAACAAGTGAGATAGCCGCGCGGCTCAAAAAGATAGCGGAGCTTGAGAAAAGGACTCTTCCGGAAAGCAGCCTGTTCACCGTTGCGGAAATGGGCGACGGCTCGATGCGTGACGCGATCTCCGTGCTTGACAAAGTCCTTGAGCTCAGTACCGAAGAAGAGATACGCGAGGTCCTCGGCATCGCGGATAAAACAACGACCTTTGACATCATAAGGGCGGTCGCGGAAAACGATACGCAGACACTGCTCCTGAAGATAAACGAGCTCTATTACAAAATCGGTGATTTCTCATATCTGTGCCGGGATATGCTCGCGCAGCTGCGTTCGATGCTCATTATCAAAAACGTTGATGATTACAAAAGCCTTCTCGATATGTCCGAAAACTCGGCGGATATCCTCGCGGATCTCGCGGGGCTTTTCACAACGGAAAAGATAATCTTCGCGATGAAAGTCCTGCAGCAGACAGCGGCGCAGCTTTCATTCAGCTCAAATAAACGCGATGATATGGAGATATGTCTTCTGAAGATTGCCAAGCCCGGTCTCGACATTTCGGCAGAGGCGCTTTCAGCCAGGATAGCGGAGCTTGAAAAGACGCTTTCGGGAGCGTTATCCGAAATCTCCGTGCAGAAAACGCGGACGGGCGCGTCCGGTAAGAAATCCGCGCGAAATCCGGGGCAAGAGAAAGAGCAGACAATATCCGAGGCAGAAAACGGGGGCGCGGCTTCCGTAACGGATAAAAAGCGTGAAAGCGCCGTCGAAAACAAAAAAAGCGATGTTCCCCCGCCAGGACCCGAGAAAATCACGGACAAATTCCACGAATATCTGCTCTGGGACGATATATGCAGTATCATAAGGCCCAAGGCGATACGCGCGGCGACAGAGCTGCGGGACTACGCGATCCCGCTTGTCAGGGGCGGTGAAATCGTCATAGTCTGTACCGACGAAGGCACAAAAAGGCTTGCTGACAAAAATATGGACATAATAAAACAAGCGTTCGCCGCGCATAAAAAGAACCCTGAATCGATAAGATCCGTCGTAGGCAGGAAACAGGATTTCATAGACGAGACGGATATTTACGATAACCTTGAAAACAACGAATTTCTTAAATTTGAATAAAGGAGGACCATCTATGAAAGTCAGACTCCCGCAACAGCCCTCTCAGCAGGAAATGCTCAAACGTGTCCAGAAACTTCAGGAAGAAATGGAACAGACACAGCAGGCACTGAACGAAAAAGAATACGAGATCAGTTCAGGCGGAGGGCTGGTTACTGTCAAGATCAACGGAAAAAAAGAGATCATATCGATAAAGATAAAACCGGAAGCGGTGGATCCGGACGATATCGAAATGCTGGAAGACATCCTTACCGCAGCGGTCAACGAGGCGGTGACCACCGTTGAGAAAACGAACGAGGAAGAGATGGGCAAGCTTACCGGAGGCCTGAATCTGCCCGGGTTAGGATTATAATGACATGCCATACAAAGTGAATCCTCTTGATATACTGATAGAACAATTCCGCAAGCTGCCGGGCATTGGCGCCAAATCGGCGCAGAAAATAGCGTTCCATATCATGCGCATGACCGATGAAGAGGCGCTCGCGTTCACAAAAGCCATCACCGACGCGAAACACGATGTCCATCCGTGCGGCGTATGCCAGAACCTGACCGACAAGCCTGTATGCCGCATCTGCGAGAACCCGAAGCGTGACCACAGCGTTATCTGTGTGGTAGCAGAACCATCCGACGTTCTCGCGATAGAAAAGACGAACGAATACAACGGGCTTTATCATGTACTGCACGGCCTGCTCTCCCCCGCGGAGAACATAGGGCCCGCTGATATCCGGATAAAAGAACTTCTTGAGCGTCTGCGCGGCGATGAGGTCAAAGAGATCATCCTTGCCACAAACCCCACGGTCGAGGGTGACGCGACCTCTATTTACCTCTCAAAACTCATAAAGCCGCTCGGTATAAGCGTGACACGTCTCGCGTTCGGTCTGCCCGTCGGGGGCGACCTTGAATACGCCGACGAGCTGACGCTTATGAAAGCTATGGAAAACAGGAGAGAAATTTGATAAACAACGACAAAACTATAACAAAAAAGGAAGCTGCGCTTTACAGTCCTCTGACGCTCGCGTATCTGGGCGACGCGGTTTTTGAGCTTATGGTGCGTGAAAAGCTCGTACTCCGCGAGAACGCGCCTAACGGTAAACTGCACAGGGAAGCGAAAGGTTTTGTGAGCGCGAAAGCCCAAAGCCGGTTTATCCGCAAAATACTGGATAAACTGACCGCGGAGGAACTGCACATATACAAGCGCGGCCGCAACGCCAACGGAGTCCCGCCGAAAAACGCGGATCCGGCGGAATACAGCAGCGCGACCGGGCTCGAAGCTCTTTTCGGATATCTTTACTTAGCCGGGGAAACGGCAAGAATGGAATTTCTTTTTGAGGAAGGTATCAACGATGAAAAGCAGAACGAAAAACCTGATATTTGATCTGATGTTCATCGTCGCGGGAGGCGTTATCTGGTCCGCGGCGATCAATGTGTTCACGCTTCCCAACTCGATTGTACCGGGAGGCTTCACGGGTATCGCCACGATACTGTATGATTTTTTCGGTCTCCCCGTAGGGACCGTCACGCTGGTGATGAACATACCTCTTTTTCTGATATCGTGGAAAGTCCTCGGAAAAAATTTTCTGATAAAGACCGGTCTCGCGCTGATAATAACGTCAGCGCTGATAGACGCGGGATTTTTCCTGCCTGAATATACCGGGGATCCCCTTCTCGCTTCCGTATTCGGAGGTCTGCTTTCCGGCATAGGTCTGGGTATGATATACATGCGCGGCATCGCGACGGGCGGGGTTGACATAATCGCCCGGCTCCTGGAGCGTCCGCTGCCGTTCATATCATACGGCAAGCTTTTGATAGGCTGTGATGTCATAATAGCGGTCACGGCAGGTATCGTTTACAAAGATATATCGGCGGTTCTTTACGCGTCGATAGTCATCTTCTTCACCGGGGGCATCAGTGACAGGCTGATAAACGGCGTGGACAGGGCGAAACTCGTGTATATAATCACCGATGACAAAGAGCAGCTCGCGGACAAGATACTTCAAACCATAAACCGCGGCGTCACGATAATAAACGGGACAGGAGCGTATACAGGAGACGCCCATCATGTTCTCATGGTAGTCATCAGACCGTATGAACTGCACAGACTGCGCGCGATAGTCCGCAACGAAGACAGGAACGCGTTTATAATAATAGGTGATGTTTCCGAGGTAGTCGGTGAAGGCTTCAAAGATAAAAAATCAGAACTATAAAGGATTGATGGGTTTATGAAACTTCTTCAGGAAAGGATCCTGAAAGACGCCCGGATACGCGAGGGCGGAATAATAAAGGTTGACAGTTTTCTCAACCATCAGATGGATATCCCGTTCATAAACGAGATAGGCAGGGAATTCTACAGGCTTTTCAAAGACGACAACGTCACAAAGATACTTACTGTCGAGGCGTCGGGGATAGGCATAGCGTGCCTGACCGCGCAGTATTTCAACGTACCTGTGGTGTTCGCAAAAAAAACCCAGACAAAGAACCTTGACCCGGAGGTATACACCTCAAAAGTCACATCCTATACCCACGGCAGGGATTACATAATCCGTGTTTTCAAAAGGTATCTTTCGGACAGCGACCGCATACTTATTATAGACGACTTTCTCGCGAAAGGCATGGCGATAATCGGTCTCGCGGATATAATAAACCAGGCCGGGGCGACGCTTGTGGGCGCCGGGGTATGCATAGAGAAAGCCTTCCAGAGCGGCGGGCGTGAGATCCGGGACAGGGGAATCAGGCTTGAATCGCTCGCGAAAGTCGATATAGACGAAAACAATAAAATAATTTTCAGATAAACTATCCGGCTGAACGGCGCGGGCCGTTCAGAACAAAATCTTACCGGAGGCGTCAGCCATGCACAAAAAAAGAATAAATATGTTCTCGCAGGCGGACAGCATCAAGGGCCAGGGCGTAGGTTCCGCGTTTCTTGAACAGCTTGAGCTTGTGAAGAACGGACTGTCAGATATATTCGAAATAACAGTAAACAAGACATATAAAGCGGACATCGTACATTATCACACCCTGAACATCCCCTATTATCTCTCCATCCCTCTGGCGAAAAGGTACGGAACAACGGTTTGTTATGTTCATTTTCTGCCCGAGACCGTGAAAAACAGTCTCAATCTCCCGCCTGCCGCGCGGAAATCATTCAACGGATATATGCTTTCATTTTATAAACACGTCGACCATCTCGTAACGGTAAACCCGTATTTCATCGACCGGCTTGAGGAATACGGCGTAGACAGGAAAAAAGTAACGTATATCCCCAATTTTGTATCGGAGACCGAGTTTTTTCCCGTCTCAGTTGATGAAAAAGCCCTGCTCAGGGAAAAATACGGTATCGATAAGACCCGGTTCACCGTACTGGGCGTGGGACAGCTCCAGACGCGCAAGGGCATTTTTGATTTTTTCGAATGCGCGGAAAAAATGCCCGACGTCCAGTTCATATGGGCGGGCGGTTTTTCATTCGGGATAATAACGGAAGGTTATGAGAAAATAAAAAAAGTGATGGAAAATCCCCCTGCCAACCTGAAATTCCTGGGGATCGTGGACAGGGAGCGGATGAACGAGGTCTACAATATCTCGGATCTTATGTTTTTGCCGTCGTTTGAGGAGCTTTTCCCGATGACGACACTTGAGGCGATGAACTGCGGTATTCCCGTACTGCTGAGAGACA
>CALWNV010000081.1 GCA_944382895.1 uncultured Clostridia bacterium
TCAGTGTACGTTCAACCCCATCAAGGGTCGTAAGAGTCTCTTCCTCATTCGCCCGGCGCACAATAATCTCTCCGCCGCGTATACAGCTGAGATCAAAAGCATGCATAGGCTGACCGTATTCAAGCATAACATAATTTGTTATGTCGACTATATTGTTTATCGCGCGCACACCGGAAGCCCGCAGTCTTTCTATCATCCACAACGGAGACGGTTCGATTTTTATATCGGTGACAACACGCGAACAATATCTCCGGCAAAGTTGCGGCTCAATAATATTTATTTTCACGAAATCATTTATATCCCCGCCTTCGCCTTTTACAAGCGGCTTTTTAAGAACAAACGGTTTTCTGAATGTAGCGGAAGCCTCACGTGCAACACCGATCATTGAAAGACAATCAGGACGATTCGTAACGATATCCGCTTCAAATATCGTGGTGTCCATACCGAGAAGTTCACATACATCTGTTCCCGGTTCTCCGTTACGCAGAATAAGTATACCATCCTCGATCGCCCCGGGATAATCGTTCACAGTAAGACCAAGCTCCGAAACAGAACAAAACATACCCTGTGAAAGGACCCCACGCAGATTGCCTTTTTTTATCTTCAGGCCTCCCGCAAGTAAAGCTCCGTCCAGAGCCACCGGAACCAAAGCACCCTCAAAAACATTTTTCGCCGCAGTTACTATCTGAAGTATCTCCGTTTTCACGTCGACCCTGCAAACAACCAGCTTGTCTGCGTTCTCATGTTGCTTTATTTCAAGGATTTTTCCGACCTTCACGTTTTTAATACCGTCTGACTGTCTGAAAAAACCTTTTATCTCAGTACCCGTCATATTCATTTTATGGGCAAAATCCCTGTCAGAGGCCTCCACAGGCGTATATTCCCTAAGCCACTCATATGATACGTTCATTGAACTTTCCTTCTTTCAGAAATATAGAAGACGGAAACCCGCCGCAATTAAAAATTGTTGAGAAATCTTATATCATTCTCAAAAAACATTCTGATATCGTCAATTTTATATCTCAGCATAACAAGACGCTCAAGACCCATCCCGAAAGCAAAGCCGCTGTATTTCACAGAATCTATCCCGCAGCCTTCCAAAACTTTCGGATTGACCATACCTGCGCCGCCGATTTCGATCCAGCCTTCTCCTTTACAAAAACGACAGCCTTCTCCGCCGCAGCGGAAACACGAAACACATATCTCGGCAGACGGTTCGGTAAACGGGAAATAATCAGGCCGTATACGGGTCTTTACATTTTCACCAAATAACTTTTTAGCCATGGTCTCAAGCGCGCCTTTAAGATGTGACATAGTTATCCCCTCGTCTATCACAAGGCCTTCTATCTGATGAAAAACAGGGGAATGCGTCGCGTCGATCTCATCTATGCGGAAGACCCTCCCCGGGGAAAGTATTCTTATCGGAGGAGCTTGTTTTTCCATAACACGTACCTGGACAGAACTTGTCTGGGTTCTGAGCAGTATATCCGGAGTGAAATAAAACGTATCCTGTGTATCACGGGCAGGATGATCCGCCGGAATATTCAGTTTTTCAAAATTATATTTATCAAATTCGACTTCAGGGCCGTTCTCTATCGTAAAACCCATGGAAATAAAAGCGTCTTCAATTTCGTCAAGCACAAGGTGCAGCGGATGTTGTCGGCCTATCATTACCGGTTTCCCCGGCAAGGTTATATCAAGTTTTTCCTTTTTAAGCCGCAGTTCGAGCTCCCGCCTCCCTATCTCGGATTTCTTCTCCTTGATCATTGCTTCAACAAAATTCCTGACTTCATTAGCTGCCTGTCCTATTACCGGACGTTCTTCGGGAGGCAGCTTCCCCATCTCTGAAAGCAATGAAGTTATCCTGCCTTTTTTACCGAGGAACAGAATTCTCAGTGCTTCAATATCTTCTGAAGTTTCAGCCCTCCGAAGTTCCTCAGCCGCCTCTTCCCGGACCTGCTGCAATTTTTCCTTCAACATGTAATTCCGACCACCGTTCCTGAATATAGTTACTTATATATTATAATAACATAAATTTCCTATATTTTCAAGTACAGCAAAAAAAATTAACATTTTCAGAAAAAGGCGCGAAATTTTTTAATATAGTCCGGGAAAATAACGGCGGACGAATTATCAGATTTCATAAAAATTTTATACGGACTTGAATATTTTCATTGCGTCATCGATTCCGACCACTCCGTCTCCATTTATATCAAGACGTTTTATCTCGGCTTCATTCGCGGTATACTTGCCCGCGACTATCATAAACGCTTTCTGCGCGTCCGCTATTGTAAAATCCGAAGCTCTTCCGCTGACAACAGGTAAAACAACTCCGTTCAAATATTTAACGCTGTTCCAGCCGTTGAGATAGCAAAACACCCCGTTTACAGGTATAATATTTTCGGTCTCCCATATCCCGTCAGATCGTTTTTGTTTTTTTGTCTGCCAGCCCTCCGCGACCTCTAAATGAATATGATTCCCCGTTGCGTTCCCTGCCGTGCCTTCTGTATAGAAAGCTTCGCCAGATCTGTAAATCTTTCCGACTTTTACGTCGGATATGTCATCAGAATGCGCAAGCGAGAATGTCAACGCAGATTCTTTTTTATTGCCGAGCCTTACCTCACACATATTGCCTTTTGCGTCACAAGAGCCGAAAAATACCGTATTCGCAAAACCGGTTGTTGCATACGGTAAAATAGATAAAACTTTTACGGTGCACGGAGCGAACGCCGATTCTTTCCCCGAATCAAGCCCCGCTATATCCCATGCCTGCAAATTTTTATGTGAATATCCACCGTTTTCACGCTGGGTTATATTAATTGTTTTCATTGGGAATATAACATTTTCCATAAAATAACCTCCTCATATACAGAATATGAGGAGGTTAAAAAACGGTGTACCGAAAAATTTATTTAATCAAAAAGAATAATTTTTTCCCGCCACTGTTCTGAACAATCTGATGGTATCGGAAAGAGATATCCTTCCGTTCTCGTCCATATCGCAAGAATTATAGCCTGAACCTTCCAAAACAGCTTTACCGGCGACATGACCAAGCGCAAGCATCGCGTCTTTTATCGTAACTTCCCCGTCACCGTCCGCGTCACCGTCCGCGTATCCGCATACCTGAGCTCCAAAAAACGCGGTTTGCCCTTCGAATGAAACCTCTATCTGTTGTTTTCCCGTAAGCTGAGGTTCAAAGCCGTCAACATCGTAAAACTCAAGCTTTCGTTCCTCACCGCTTTCATACACCCCAACAACAGACATTCCGGAAATATCCAAAGGCTCACACACATTGTAAACAAGCTTATCAGGCATGTTTGTTATTTTAATCGATTTTAACGTGTTCGCGGCACGGTTGCCGGCAAAAATAAGTTCGTATCTGACATATGTACCGAGATCAAACTCAAACCCGGAGGCAGTGGTTTCCACGTCAAGTTCAGAGGCTCTGTTCCCATGTTCGTCAAGCCCGTAAACAGTAAGTTTCTCACGTGAAGAATATATTTCGATACGGCCCCGGATATCTTCCGCAAGAATAGGCCCTGTACCGAGATCCTCAAGTGTACCTTCGTTCCATATCATATTGGAATTTTTCGTTCTGCCAAGCGCATACAAAAGCTGAGAATCCTCATCCTTCTCAAATAAAGCGACAGCCGCCATATCATTTTGAGTCTGTACGGAAAACGCCGGGGTATTTATCCCTTCTTCGGTATTTCCGGAAAAGAAGGTTATCCTGTCGGCGTCGACATAAAGACTTCCGTTCCTTTTCAGAATTATCTCTCCTGTATCAGATACCGTTTTATCGGAATGGAATCCCCTTCCGTCAGACATAATATCCAGATTCTGCATAACGAACTGAAGCGTCACATCAGGAGACTGCGTGTCCAAAAGTCCTCTGCGCGCAGTTGATCTGTCAACAATGGCATCTTCGCCGGCTGCAACTAAAAACTCTCCGTTTTCATAATATCTTTTAACTTCCGGGACATATCCGGCAAGCCATTCCTCACGTGCTGTTGTTTTTTGATACGCATCCCCGCACAAGTTCCCGGAATGGACAAAAAGTTTTTCAGCGTCTGAATAATCTCCCGATGACGTATTTCCGGAAGTGATTACCAGATCAGCGTCAGCCGTATATTTTTCATCAAAAAACGCGTTTGAAAAACGTGAAACGAATATACCCGCAGAAGCAAGATAGTTATACATAGCGTTATTTGCCAAAATATCGTCATAGGAAAACGCGATATCCACATCATTTTCGGCTTCTTTGACAAGTCCGAGGCGGAATATAGCGGAAGCAATCCCGAAAGAAGCGATGATCGCGGGATCGTTATAACTTCCATAAAAATTGTCAAGCCCCTTGTTCTGAAAATACGCCTCAGAGCCTTCAAAAGTATAACAGAACAGCATGAGCCCGTCCCAATCCTGAAGACATCCATACGTCGCAGCCTGTAAAACCGTGTCAGCGTTATACGCCATCGGAAGCAATACATTATATTCGGCGACAAAAAAAGGCTTATCGTCAACAACACCGTTTTGAGCTTTTGAAATAAAATGCCCCTCATCACTGTCCGGCTGCTGTGTCACAAGAGGCGTATACGGGAAATAAGTCGGTGTAACGGTTCCGCCTCCGAGATACGCTGTCCGTTCACACACATCGCCAAACGAATTTATATACGCATCAACAGGCCCTTGGCTATAATTTGAGCAATTGATAGCGCCTTTATACCCAGTAGCACGGATAGCCGCATAAGCCGCCTGAAAAGCGTCTGTCTCAACCTCTATCAGAAATTCCGCATAATCGGCATGACGCATGTCCGACGAAGCGTAAATCGTGGTGGGGAGCGGCGAGATCGTCAGTTCCTCCCATGAGAGCAAAGGAATCCGAGAAACATTACGCAGTTCAAGGCTCTCTGACTTCCGAAGAGCACAGACTCCGTTTACGTTTGTCCATGCCGCCCGCAGATTTTCATCTGTTTTATATTTTTCGATAAGGAAATCCTGCCATTTCTCGTCAAGTGAGTCCTGTAAAATATTTCCGTTCTGCCATGCATCGACCCATGTCACACTAGTTTCATTGGAATACTGTATAATCGCGATCGCGGGATCCTCGGCATAACTCATGCCTGTATACGGGTTTACATGGGAAAGAACATCTACTATATATTTTCTGATAAGCGCGGAGGCTGTATCATTATAAAAAAGGAATCCACGCAAAACCCTGTTCTGCATCTCTTCCGCTTCCTCAGCAGTGAATCCGTCCCCCTCATAAAAAACCCTGCCCGCCGCCATGTCAAAATGGATGTAAATACCTTCTTCTTTCAGACAATAAATCAGATAATCGAGCCTGTCCAGCATTTCCGCGGAAAAAGTCTGCGTCGTCTCGGCAGAATAGTCTATAAAAGAAGAATATATCATATCAGTGGCATGAATGCGGACCATATTAGCGCCCAGCGCCGAAAGGTTTGCAGCCATACTCTCAGCAACGGATTTTGTGGGGAAGGCTGCCCCAAAACCTATATTCACACCGAAAAATTTGACCGGGGTTCCGTCCTCAAATACAAAATCATCGCCTTTTGTCAAAACAGCCCCGTGGGTCCCGGCAGGTTTTTCGTTCAGCCATGAAAAGTCCGCCGCGCCGCTGTCTGGGATCGCCGGATCAGAATTATATACAATAAACGTGTCCTGATTTGCAAAAGACACCTGAACCGAAGATATCAATAAAGCAAACAGCAGGAGCAAAGCAACCAAAGCCTTCTTTTTCATTCATTTTCTCCTTTATTTATCACATTTATATATGGATATGGGATTTCCACGCCTTCCCTGTCAAAACGCTCTTTTATCGACCTATAAAGATCCCTGGTCGCGTCTGTGGCAAGATCCGGGGTTTTGCCCCATACACATGCACGCAGAATCACCGCTGAATCTGCCCATTTAAGAACAAATACTTTGGCCGGACGAACACCGTCGGCTATCTGCTCCGGAGTACGCGGGTCAAAATAATTTCTATGATGCACGATCTCATCTTCAATTATATCCATCGCCTTGCCTATATCCGCGCTGTACGATATACCGAGATCCATATAAACACAAAGCTTACTGTCTCCAAACGTGGAATTTTCAATAGATTCCTTATTTATCAGACCATTAGGAACAATGAGCCTTCTGTTATCATATGTGCGTATAACCGTATGCCGGATAGATATCTCCTCAACAACTCCGGTTATGTTTTTACTTGTATATGTTATCACATCCCCTATCTTAAACGGTTGAAACATTGAAATAAAAAAACCGCCTATAACATTGCTTATAGCGTCTTGCGCGGCAAGGCTGACCGCCAGCACAGCGATACCGGATCCGGCAAGGAGAGATGTTCCCAAAACTTTCAACTGCGGATAAAGGGAAATTATTACGGCCGCAAAAAACACATAAACTAACGCAACGGTAAGACTTTTGAAAAGAGAAAGCCTCGTCCGCGCCTCGTCTTTTATTTTTTCTTTTTTCGCGGCTCTGGCAAACATTCTGCGTACAACCGCGGCTGTCACTAACATAACAATAAACAGGACAATGCTTACAACCACTTTCCAAAAGTATTCCCAGAAAACTTCATTTGCAAAAATCCCGGAAAAATCAAAACCTTCGAGCAATCTCATCACCTCGTTTCCATTATACAATACTTTATAAAAAAAATCAATAAAAATATTGAAAATTCAAATTTTATATGATATACTAATATTTGTATAAAATCAAAGTACACGGAGGCAGACAAAAATGATACTGAGAGGATTTGTCCATTCAGAAATTCTTGAAAAAGACACAGGGATCACGGTGGTGACACCTCATATACTCAATAAAAAAAAATATAAAATCGCGTATCTTCTTCACGGTCTCGGCGGAGAACAGTCCACATGGCCTGATTTCTCAATGCTGCCGTTTTATGCGCTTGAGGGCGAAA
>CALWNV010000082.1 GCA_944382895.1 uncultured Clostridia bacterium
TATAGAAATACAAATTATTCAACAGATTTCAGACTTTCGACCATACTTATTTTTTTCAATTTGAAATACATCATTGAATTTACCGCAGCTGCAAAGAAAAACATTACAGCAGCAGCATAAAGATAGCTTTGCCATGATATCGCTCTCCAGAACATAACCATTTCTACTTCAGCTGTAGTAACAACAAACTGATGTAAAAATATGCCGGCAATCAGACCAACGCCCGTACCAATCACAGAAAGAATAGCATTTTCCCTGAAAACATATTGCGCTACTTCCGCATCATTGAATCCTAAAACTTTTATTGTAGCTATTTCACGTATACGTTCATTAATGGTGATATTGACAAGATTATACAAAACTACAAATGCGAGGCAGCCTGCGCTTACAACAACCGCGACTACAACTGAGTTTAGACTTTTCAATACATCAGAAAAATTTGCTCTGGTATCTGAAAAGTGTACAACAGCTTCGATATTTTCATTTTCAAGCAGTTCCTGAGATAACACTGAACTATCTTCGGTTTCAGTCAAATATCTCGCCCATATAGTCTTATATTCGGGGTTTTCGCCAGTCTTTGCGAGATATTGCTGTGCGGACATATAAATATAACTATATGTATAATTTTCACAAATTCCGCCAACCGTGACATCCATAAAAGATGTCTCACCGTATTTAACTCTAAAAGTGTCTCCGACAGAAACACCAAGCTGAGAAGCAAGTTTTTCGGTAATAACAGTATTTTCATCGGTAAAATATACAGGATTATGCGTTATACGATCGCGAAATGTTATAAGATCAGAAAGTTTTGCTGTATCCTCAGGCACAATAAGATTTGCAGTCAAAGTCACTGAATTATTCGAAGCATCGACTGAAGACTGCTGTAAAAAAACACTTTCGTCAAGAAGTTTATCAACATTTTTTTTCAATTCATTTTCTTCAGAAGGTTCCTCCGGAGATTTCAATGAAACAGAAATATCATATTGGAAAATCTCATCAAACTGTTTTGTTAATATGCCATTGATAGAATCGCTAAGGCCGAAACCGGTAAGAACAAGCGCGGTGCAACCCATAATACCGATAATTGTCATAAAAAATCTTTTTTTATATCTGACAATATTCCTTATAGTCACCTTTTGAGAAAATGTCAGTTTTTTCCATAAAAACCTGATTTTCTCCAAAAAAATCTTTTTACCTCGAGGAGGAGATTTAGGACGAATTAATTCTGCGGGCACAGCTCTCAGATTATCAAGACAAGCCCATAATGTCGAACCACATATAAACAGTAAAAATGCAAGCGGAGCCAAAACTGTCATCGTAATATCAGGATAAATTCTCAACGCGGGTATATTATACATCATATTATACGCTTGCATAATAATTGTCGGAAAAAGATAAATCCCCACGCAAAGTCCAACAACACAACCACTGATACAGGCAATTCCCGCATACAAAAGATATTTTAGCGCAATCCTGATTTTTCCGTAGCCCAACGCTTTATATACACCTATTTGGGTACGTTGTTCATCAACCATTCTTGTCATCGCGGTTAAGCAAACGAGAACAGCGACCAAAAGGAAAAATACAGGAAATATAGCGGCAATAGCATCGACTTTGTCAGTATCTTGTGAAAACCCGGCATATCCGATATTTGATTGTCGGTCCAAAACATACCAAACCGGTTTTTCAATCGCAGCAATATCATCTTCTGCCTTCGTAATTTCTGCTTCAGCGTCTGAAATAGCTTTTTCAGCTTCATTTTTTTTATCTTCGAATTCAAATTCTTTTTCTTCCAGCTCTTTTTCGCCTGACTCGAGCTTTGTTTTAGCAGCTGAAAGTTCATTGCGTCCGTCGGATATTTGTTTTTCGGCATCTTCAAAACTTTTCAAAGCTGTCTTTTTAGCTTCTTCAAGTGCGCTGTATCCGGATTCAAGCTCTGCCAAAGACGTGTCAAGGTTGGTTTTAAGTAATACGGCAGATAATTTAGCGGTTTCAACGATTTCTTCTTGCTCGTTGTATTGTTGAGTAAGAACTTCAGCCTGCTGCAGTTCTCCTGCTTCGACCAAAGTTTGTATTTTTTCTGATAAAATTTTCAGAGCTTCTTCCCCATCGACAATAGAATTAAGGGTTTGTTCATATACTTTATAAGCTTTATCATATTCTGCCTGTCCGGATGAAAGCGTTGCGGTTTTTTTCGCAATCTCCTTCTCATATAAAATTTTTTTATCGGAAAGCTCTTGTTCGGCAAAATCAAGTTGTATTTCATTATCACTTATTTCTTTCTTTGCCTGTTCAATTTCATTACGCGCGTCAGACAGTTCTTTTGACGCATCCGATAATAATTTATCGGTTTCTGCTTTTTTTTCTTCGAGCTCTTCTTTTGCTTTGTTTAATTCGTCAGAAGCTTCCGTTATTATCGTTTCATACCTTACTGATTCTCTTTCATCCGCAAAAACTTCAAGTGCTTCACATACAGATTCAATCTTAAGATCATATGCCTCACTAAAAGCAGACAGCTCTTTTGCCCCGTTTACGCAGGCGTAAAGCGCTGTATAATAGTCAAGGGAAAAATTTGAGGTTGGTATATAAATATATCCTTTAATACTGCCATTACCGATATTTGTCGAATCTCTTTGAAATGACAGATACTGCGGGGTATCGACCACCCCTACTATTGTGTATGTTTTATTTACAAGACTGTCATAAGTTGATTTTATACTATCTTCTGACAGGGAAATCGTTTTTCCTAAAGAAAAATCACTGTCATGAACCATACGGCTGTCGACAACACATTCGTCAGGTTCAGACGGAAATCTTCCTTCCTTGATTTCGGGTAGATTCATTGATGAATCTTCAGGTAAATCCATAACCTTAACAGCGTTAGACCCGTTTTCACCAGAAAAAAGAACATCAAGTGAATAAGCGGCATAGACGGATGCTATTTCATTTTGTTCCGAAAAAGCCGAGACATCGTCTTCCGTAAAACCATATGTTGACAGTATATAAATATCCATAAAATTATTGTTGTCAAAATAAATGTCTGCGGAATGTCTCATAGAAGGCGCGGAAGATTTAAGGCCCGCGACAAACCCGACGCCAAGAGCAACTATAGCAAAAATAGAAATAAAACGATTAAATGTGTTTTTTATTTCTCTGAAAACATTTTTAATAAATGCGGATTTCATTAAATTTACCACTCAATCTTTGCAATATCGACAGGATTTTCATTTAGTGTCATATCAAGAACCTTACCGTTTTTTATACGAATCACTCTATCTGCCATAGCAGTAATTGCCTGATTATGTGTTATTATTATAACAGTCGTTCCTGTTTTGCGGCAAGTGTCCTGCAATAGTTTAAGTATCTGTTTACCTGTAATATAATCCAACGCCCCTGTAGGTTCGTCACATAAAAGCAGCTTCGGATTTTTAGCTAGCGCGCGGGCAATCGCGACTCTCTGCTGTTCACCTCCGGAAAGCTGTGAAGGAAAATTTTTCATACGATCAGAAAGCCCGACATCATTCAGCACGATATCAGCAGGAATAGGATTTTTGCATATTTGTGATGCAAGTTCCACATTTTCTTCAGCTGTCAGATTTTGTACAAGATTATAAAACTGAAAAACAAACCCTACATCATAGCGGCGGTAATAGGTCAATTTCTTTTGCGTATATTCGGAAATTGTTGTTCCGTCAATAACTACTTCACCGGAAGTACATGTATCCATCCCTCCGAGAATATTTAGAACAGTCGTTTTTCCTGCCCCTGAAGGACCTACAATAACGCATATTTCCCCTTTTTCAACACAAAAATCTATCCCATCGGCAGCGTGTATCTCAATCTCGCCCATTTTATATATTTTAGTAACATTATGAAATTCAATAAAACTCATTTCTTGATATTCTCCTGTAAAATATTTGAAATAAATAACCATATAAATATTGAAGCAACCATTAATGCGATAAGAAAAATAAAAGGAATAAGCGGAATATGGACAATAAAGAAAATTTCTTTGAAAACTGTTATGCAAAGTAAAAATATTCCAAGTAAAACTGAAAACATAGCAATATTCCGTTTATCAAACGGGATACATACTTTAAATAATGTCAAAAAACCTATAAAAGTAATAAAATATGTCGTCATTGTTCCTAAAACATTTTCGGGAAGCGGGAACATCGCGTTATAAACAAGGATAGCCATTATACCGCAAACATCGCATATACCTGAAGGAAAAGCTTTCATGATGATATTCTTTAAAAAATTTCCGCTGATTTTACTTTTATTTGAACGAAGTGCAAGTAAAAACGCAGGTATACCTATTGTGGTAGAACCAAATAATGTGATCTGTATCGGTTCCAAAGGATATGACATAGGCAGAAACAAAAGCAAGACTGATAAAATCGTCGAAAAAATCGTTTTAACCAAAAATAATGATGCTGTTCTTTGGATATTATTAATCACTCTTCGGCCTTCAGCAACAATTCCGGGCATTGATGAAAAATCTGAAGTAGTAAGTACAAGAGTGGCAACACGTCGTGCGGCATCGCTTCCCTGAGCCATTGCGATGCTGCAATCTGAATTTTTTAATGCCAATACGTCATTTACCCCGTCACCGACCATGGCAACAATATGATTTTTATTTTTGAGCGCTTTTACCAGCAATTCTTTCTGTGAAGGGCTAACACGTCCAAAAACATTAAATTCATCGCATATATCAGGAATATTTTCATCACTTACCACAGACATATCAATATAATTTTCTGCGTTTTTGATCCCGGCCTTTTGTGCAGTAACTTTTACAGTTTCCGGATTATCCCCAGATATAACTTTAATATCTACGTTATTTTCTGCGAAAAACTTAAAAGTTTCTGCCGCATTAGGTCTGAGCTCATCCTCAATTATGATATAGGCAATCTTTTCTGCAGAATTGATTACATCTCCTGAGAGTTCGCATTTCGCCAAGGCAAGGACTCTTTTGCCGTCACCTGTGTATTTTTCCATACCATCGATATTATCAAGTATAAACTCAGGAGCCCCGCAAACAAAACACCCTTCCTCAAAAATACATGCCTGCCATTTCCTTTGTGATGAAAAAGGTATCGCTTTTTTCAGTAAAAATCCGGAATCTTTACCGAAATATTTATCAAGCGCATTTTGCGTCGGTGTGTTTCCCGAAAGCGCACTGTTCATATTTGCCATTATTTTTGCAACATCATATTCGTCAGAAAAACACTCAAAGTCTGTTATCTGCATGTTCCCGGATGTAATAGTTCCTGTTTTATCTATACATAAAACGTCAACACGCGCAAGCTGTTCTATCGCATACATTTCTCTTACAAGAGTGTTTTTCCGTCCCAACCTGATAACACTGACGGCAAGTGCTATACTTGTAAGAAGATAAAGACCTTCCGGTATCATACCGATAAGAAGTGCGACTACTGCCGAAACTGCCCCAGAGATCGTCTGTTCCAGCAGAAAATAATCTTTTGTAAATAATATCAACCCTATAGGAATTATAACAAAGCCTATTACCTTGATTATTTTATTGAGCGCATTTAAGATTTCGGAATTTATTTTTTTATATTCTTTCGCGTGAGAAGTCAGATTGGCCGCATAACTTTCTGCGCCGACTTTTTCAAGCTTTGCCAAAACTTTACCGGAAGATATAAAACTTCCGGACAACAATGTACTACCTTCTTGTTTGATTACCGGTTCGCTTTCGCCTGTAAGCAAGGACTCATTTACTTCTGCATAACCGTCAATAACAGTACAGTCAGCACAAATCTGAGTACCCTGTTCAAAAATAACAATATCTCCTTCTACCAAATCCTCTGTTCTAACAGTTTGTTGTTTATAATCGCGGATAGCTGTTACAGTATTGGGAGAAACAAGGACAGACAGGCGGTCAATAACTTTTTTCGCACGTAATTCCTGTATAGTCCCTATCGCACTATTTATGACAATAATAAAAATAAAAAGCATATTTCTGTATGCGCCGACCAAAAGAAGAGCGGCAAACAGTAAAATATGCAGCAAGTTAAAAAAAGTAAAAATATTACTTCTTAATATATCTTTGACCGACCGTGAAGAATTGTTTTTTAATTTATTTGTCTTCCCTGCCAAAGTTAGACTTTTAACTTCGGAAGAAGTAAGGCCTTTTATTTTTGTCATCATTTATTTTTTTTCTTTCTGCGTGCTCCTATAGAAAGCAGCAAGACAACTAAGAGTATAATTATAACGACAGCTATAATAATAATTAAATACAGCCATGGCTGAAAAACCCCAGGATCCTGATTTTCTTGTGACGGCAGTTTGTCTTCTATATTTTCTAAACGCGTAACATTCAAGGTAAATACTTTCCTGACCGAAAGATCTTCTGATATGACAGTAAGCTTAACAATATTTTTACCGACATTGATTTTCCCATCACCGTCTACAATATAATATGCTTTGTTATCAGCAAGAACAGGTTCAACATAAAACTCTTCGATATTATTTTGCAGCGTGACCGAATACGACAATATATCGTCTGAAAATTCTGGCTCAACGTAACCGTCAGAAAGCTGAAGATTAATAACCGTTGCGTTTGAAGAAAGAAGTTTATCGGGATCAGTTTCACGGTAAACATAAATAGTATATACCACAGGGATATTGTTTGACTTAACGGTTATTTTTACAGGTGTGACCGAGTTTTCTACAAGAGTGACATCCTCAACTTCCAAAGTCGCGTTATTTGTTTGAGGTCTTGCAGAAATCTCAAGTTTTTCCATTGAAAACGGAACTGATAAATAATATGAATACTGCTCAGGAGAAAAAGCAGGGACAAGATCGGCCCCTTTTACGGATAACAGCGATAACCCCACACCTCTTGTATCTGGTAAATCAAGTATTGTAG
>CALWNV010000083.1 GCA_944382895.1 uncultured Clostridia bacterium
ATATATTATTAAAAGGGATGCAGGCGAATTCGCCTGCATCCCTTTTAAGTGCTATAAGCTTCAGTATTTTTTACAAAGAAGATAAAACAGAAGATAAAAAACTATGAGCAGTAAAGAAAAATTGTATCCGGTGGCCCACAGTATCCATATCGAGACTGCAAAAAGGGGCAGTAACAGAATCAGAGAAGACCAAAGAGATATTCTTTTCGCAGTAAGCGGATTTTCTATGTTACATATCAAAAAATACATCGCACGTCCTCCGTCAAGAGGGTATATAGGCAACAGGTTTATGAGAGCGAGCGCTGTATTGCACACAATAAAAAACTGAAGCCCGGCGGCGTATTTATCGGATATAAGTGAAAAAAGAACCGCAATCAACCCGTTCGCCGAAGGGCCGGCGAGAGCCGCGAGTATCTCTCTTTTATACGATAATGCCGCTGATTGAAGTTTTACACCTATTCCGAACGGCAATATATTTATTTCCTTTATTTGGGCGTTAAAGGATATAAATGCGGCGATATGCGCTATTTCATGTATCGACGCGGCTAAGAAAAGATACAGGATATATGTGCTTTTATCGCTCAGCAAAAACAGTAGCCATACGATTATAAATGACGGATGTATTTTAATTTTTCGCATACACATCAAAAAATTCGGCTGGATCTACGGCACGATCATTGTACTTTAACTCAAAATGAAGATGTGGACCGGTCGTAACGCCTGTGTTCCCGCTTTTTGCGATAACATCACCTTTACTGACATCATCACCTATCTGTACTTCGCTTGATGAAAGATGCCCGTAATATGATATGTATCCGTTCGGATGTTCTATTTCTATATATTTGCCTCCGGTATCGTTTTCGGAGACTTCTGTTACTTTCCCGTCATATATAGCAGTTATGTCAGTTCCTTCATCGACGGAAATATCGACACCGCTGTGAAAAGCTGTTGCTCCTGTAAACGGATCGTTTCTAAATCCGAAAAACGATGAAACAGTTTGTGAGTTTGCGGGAAGTACGGCGTCGTTAAAAGGATTTGTGTTTGACTGGAACACATATTCTGTTTGACCCAGATAAGTTTCCTCCATTATTTTGCTGATATCCGGCATTTCGGAAAAATTTTCCTGATTGCTGAAAACAGCCGCCGCGTCTTTAAGAGAGTTTTTTGCGGAAGAGATGTCGGTTTGGACTGCTGACAGTCCGTTTTTATCCACTCTGATAAGAACAGTGACTGATAAACCTATTATGCAGCATGTTATACATATAGTGTAAAGATTTTTAAGGTTTCGTTCCGACAGCCTGATTTTCCGTCGCGTTATTCTTTTTCTCAACACAATCCCTCCCTACATCATTTTACTTGAAATTTTTCTGAAATATGACAATCATATCTATTGAAAAAGCGATATAAATATGCTATACTGTATTAAAATGAAAGGTGGAGAGAATTATGAAGGTCAGGTTGCCGGAACACCGAGAGTTTGTTATTGAAATGGACGAGAATGATCCTAAATATGATGAGTGCTGGCAGGAACTGCAGAAGATAATGAAAGAGTACGCGAAAACCGGCGGATCCGTGTATTCTCCGACATTTATCGAGGATAACGAGGCTAAAGTCAAAGCTTTGCAGGAAAAGTACGGGTTTAATTATAAAATAGAAATGAGAAAATAATGCTTAAGGACAGTTATGTTACGAACGAGACCGAAAATCTTATAAGGTATCTTTCCGGAGTGTTATGCGGAGAAGATGATCCTGATGATATTGTTATTGATAGGGAAGATGAGCCAGTTTCCGAAGAAGCGGCGTTTTATTCGGATATAAAAAGAAAGATTTCCGAAAAAGATATCAACGGGGCGGAAAATGCTTTATATGATATGCTTGAGCAATTGCCAGGGACAAAGATACTGATTGTTGCGCTGAAATTTTACTCGGACATTTCTCGCTTGGATGACATTATTTTGTCCGAGTGCGATTTTACGCGTACAGAAATACTGGAAGGTCTGCAGGAGATAGAAAAGCTTATAAACTGCTGATATTGTTTTTTATATGGCCGTGCTTTGTTTTGTTGTTAAATAATCTGATAAAATATTATTTTTTATAATAAATTTTTAATGTATGTATATCCCTATGGCATCAGGTATGATTATCTGTGTGTTACTGCTGATATTTTGGGGATAGTCCAGTTTTTTACTTGGAGGTTTATATTGTGAAAAGTTTTCGTAAAGAGCTTTCGTTCAATTTACCTACTCGCCGCGGGCTTGTCAATATAACCCCGGATGTGAGGCGCGCTATTGAAGAAAGCGGAGTAAAAGAAGGTCTTGTTCTCGTAAATGCTATGAATATCACCGCGTCTGTTTTTATAAACGACGATGAAAGCGGGTTGCACAGCGATTATGAACGCTGGCTTGAAAAATTAGCGCCCGAAAAACCGTATTCACAATATGCCCATAACGGCTATGAGGATAATGCCGACGCGCATCTCAAACGTACGATCATGGGACGGGAAGTCGTTGTCGCGATAACGGACGGTAAACTTGATTTTGGCACGTGGGAACAGATTTTTTATTTTGAATTTGACGGAAAGCGGACTAAAAGAGTTCTCATAAAAATAATAGGGGAATAGATGCTGTTTTCTCTGTAAAATATCAGCCCGACGTAAAACGATCTTACGTCGGGCTTTATTTATTGTTCTATGAAACTTTTAAGATAAAGCTACAAAAGCAGATCATACAATGGCTGAAGCCTGCAACACAGCGTATATTAGCACGATCACGCCAAGACCTATTCTGTACCACCCAAAGACCTTGAAGTCATGCTTTTTCACATAATTCATGAGAAAACGGATACATATCAGGGAAACTACAAAAGCCGAAAGCATTCCGGCGAGAAGAACCGCTGTCTCGGTCGAGGTAAAAGAAAATCCGAATTTACATATTTTGAGAAGACTCGCTCCAAACATCACCGGTATCGCTAGAAAAAACGTAAATTCAGCGGCAACAGTTCTGGACACACCTAATAAAAGAGCCCCTACTATAGTGGCTCCGGATCGTGATGTTCCAGGAAAAACTGCGGCTATAACTTGAAATATTCCTATCATTAAAGCGGTTTTATATGATAACACGTTGAGCGAGGCTATTTTAGGTGAGCGTGTTTTGTTTTTGTTTTCAACGATGATGAAAGCAATACCGAATACGATAAGCGCGATTGATACGGAGAATGAATTATAGAAATATTTATTGAAAATATCATCAAACAACAGCCCTATAATCGCCGCGGGTACGCACGCGACAAGGATCTTCCCCCAGAGATTGAGTGTTTCTTTTTTTATGTGGGGAGTGTGTTTTAATTCAAACGGAAATATTTTATTCCAGAAAAGCACGACTACCGCTAAAATAGCACCGAGTTGTATCACGACTTGGAACATATCCCAGAACCCGTCGCTGATATCATCAAATTTTACAAAATTCTCAATTATTATAAGATGTCCGGTACTGCTTATGGGAAGCCATTCGGTTATCCCTTCTATTATTCCGAACAGCAAAGATTTCAGAATGTTCAACATATTAAAAACACCTTCCGGAAATTACTTGCCGTTGTCAGTTTGTGTTATCAATATTATAACTTTCTTCCATAAATTCATCAAGTTTTTCAGCGTCGAGAAAGACCGCATCAAGTGTACGCGGATCAAACGAGTTATACAGTTTTTCATTAAATACAGGGGTTATACTGTTTTTCCATTCAGAAAGAAGGTTTTCGAAAATCGGAGTGGAAATCTTGCTGAATATCTCGTTTTTCTTCAGTTCAAACAGCTCTTCTGTCTCTTCAAGGTCACATGTTTGTATCACCCAGAAAGTGGATGATGTTTCTATCAGCTTGTTTTCTCCTGTTTCCATTTCAAAAATAGCGTCAACTATTTCCGAATCGACGACAGAGCCGTACATTGTATAATAATCTGTATCATAAATACCGTCGCTATTACAAATTATGCCTATGTCAATCATAGTTTCGTTTTGTTGCTCCGCGGTTTGTTTTTCCGAATCGGTCATGGTTTCTGTTATAGGCGTATATGCCTCGGAATATTCTTTTATTACTTCATTGAAATCGGTCCCCTCCTCCGCTTTTTTCAATGCTTCCGTGGCTCTTTTTTCTTTTTCGTAAAGCTCCGCTACTTTAAGAGAATTTCCGTCACTGTCAGTTTTCGGGAAAATACAATATTTGAAACGTCTGTAGTTTTCAAGATATTCGGCGTGCATTTTTTCATCGGTGATCTCGTATGTCCCGCCTTCTCCGAAAAGATATTCGGATATTTTTGAGGCTTTGTATGAGTATCCTGTCGTAAAGTTTTTGAAATCTTCTTCTGTTATTCCGATTTTATCGCAGACGTTCTTGATTATGTCATCTCCGTAGTTTTTCGTATAATCCTCAATCATCGCGGTATATAGCTCGTCTATCTCTTTTTGCTCCGCTTCAGTAAACGAGAGATGGAACTCGTTAAATTTCTCCTGGATAAATATGTATTCAAGATAAACTTCTTTTGACTCGCTGAGGATATATTCCCAATAAAGCGTTCCGTTATCGGAAATCGGTTCTTCAAGCTGATCATCCCAGCCGTTGCCGCTTCCTTTATTTTTAACATAATCTTGGTAATATATGTCTCTTCTGTATTGTGTAATAAAAGCAAACGGCTCTACCGGATATTCTTTCTCATCTATCGTCATTATGTATTTTTCTTCTTTCCCGCAGGCTGTCATGCCGAAAAGAAATGCGAAGGCAAAAATGAGCGATAAAACCTTTTTCATAGACTTCTCCTTAAATAATATCTTTTTATAAATTATAACATTATTGTCTGGCTTTGTCTATCACTTTTGTAAAAGTGTTCAAAAATTGTTCTGTTTCGTCCAAAGTATCCTTTTCCGGTTTAAGCGTGAAATACGGTTTTTTTCCGACGCTGAACAAAAGCCTTCTGCGATATGGCGCGGTTATATCGGAAATGATATCCCAGGACGGTTGTGTCTCAAAAACTATCTTGATATTTTTCCCTTCCTCGGAAATCTCACAGATACCGAGATTTCCCGCTGTCATCCTTATTCTGGATATTCTCATAAGGTTCATTACATCTGCTGGAGGGTCACCGAATCGATCGATAAGTTCATCAAGAATGTCCGAATAGTCTTCCTGTGAAAACATTCCGGCGATCATTTTATAAACCTCTATCCTTGTTTCGGTGTTTCTTATATAAGAATCCGGTATATAAGCGTTTATTTTGATTTCAACAGCACATTCTGTTTTTGTTTGAGATTCACCTTTCTGTGTGTGTACCGCCTGTTCCAGCATTTTCATATAAAGGTCAAATCCTACACTCATCAAATGGCCGCTTTGTTCGGCGCCCAGGATATCTCCTGCACCGCGTATCTCAAGATCTCTCATCGCTATTTTCAGGCCTGAGCCGAACTCAGTGAATTCTTTTATAGTCATAAGACGTTTATACGCTTCGGAGTTCAAAACTTTTCCTTTCCGGAAAGTGAAATAGGCGTAGGCGCGTCTGTCTGTTCTCCCTACGCGGCCGCGTATCTGATGCAGCTGAGCAAGACCGAGTCTGTCGGCGTCTTCGATTATAAGTGTGTTGCAGTTGGGGACATCTACTCCGGTTTCAATTATCGTCGTACACACAAGAACATCAATATCCCCGGCGACAAGACTTTCCCATACTGATGAAAGCTCTTCCTGTGTCATCTTACCGTGAGCGACCTGTATATTGAATCCTGTTTTTTCTCTTAATATCCCTGCAACTTTATAAATGCTCTCTATCCTGTTGTGCAGATAGTAACACTGGCCTCCCCGCATGACTTCACGTTTGATGGCGTCGATTATAAGCCCAATATCGTATTCGGCGACATATGTCGTGACCGGAAATCTGTTGTGCGGAGGTTCATTCAGCACTGAAATATCTCTGATACCGCTCATAGACATGTTAAGTGTCCGCGGTATCGGAGTTGCTGAAAGGGTAAGAACATCTGCGTTTTTTGCAAGCTCTTTAAGGTATTCCTTATGCATTACCCCGAATCTTTGTTCCTCGTCTACTACTATCAGTCCGAGGTCTTTGAATTCAACGTCCTTTTGCAAAAGGCGGTGTGTTCCGATGACAACGTCGATCTCTCCTCGTTTAAGTCTGAGCAATGTTTCTTTCTGCTGCTTGGTTGAGCGAAAACGTGAGAGAAGCGCTGTTTTTACAGGATATTCACCGAATCTTTCTACCATTGTCTTGTAATGCTGGAAAGAAAGAATCGTCGTAGGTGCCAAAAAAGCGACCTGCTTGCCGTCGTTTACAGCCTTGAAGATCGCGCGAAGCGCGACTTCTGTTTTCCCGAATCCGACATCCCCGCAAAGAAGTCTATCCATCGGTACGGGTTTTTCCATGTCTTTTTTGATTTCGTCTATACAGCGAAGCTGATCCTCTGTTTCTTCAAACTCAAAATTTGCTTCAAAATCACGTTGCCATTCGTTATCCGGGGAAAAAGCTATCCCTTTTATATTTAACCTTTGTCCGTAAAGTTTTGTAAGCTTTTCCGCAAGGTCTCGCACGGAACTGCGTACTTTTTGCTTGGTTTTTGTCCAGTCCGACGTACCAAGTTTATTCAGCTTTACTTTTATATCCGCGTTGGCGCTTATATATTTTGATATTTTATTAAGTTGTGAGCAGGGTATATAAAGCAC
>CALWNV010000084.1 GCA_944382895.1 uncultured Clostridia bacterium
TCTTCATCCTCATACACTTTCGATGATGGAATAGCTCCCTCTGCAATTTTACAAAAAATACAATCAGGCATACGTTTCACTCCCTGTTTTTTATCATTTGATTTCTTCAAGCGCTGCTTTTACGGCCGCAAATGCATCTTTAAGGCCTGAAATATCTTTTCCTCCCGCGGTCGCGCTGTCCGGTCTTCCGCCTCCGCCGCCCTGGCATTTCTGCGCGGCCAGACGTATAAGATTTCCTCCGTGCGCGCCTTTTTTGACCGCATCCTTACCTACTCCTATAGCAAAAACGGCTTTACCCGCATCCGCACCGCCAAGAAGAGTCACTGAGTCCGGATATTTTTCACGAAAAGCATCGCAAATTTCCCTCAGGTTTTCAGTTTTACGATCTACTCGTGCGCAAATAAACATAAACCCATTTATATCAACAGCTTCCTTCTCCATTTTTTCTGTTTCGGAAGCCGCAAGTTCTGCGTTAAGCGCAGAAATCTGTTTTTCAAGATCTCTGTTTTCTTTTACGATATTTTCCGCTTTATGCACCAGGTCAGCTTCATTAGATTTAAGTACCGAACAAGTATACATAATGGTTTTTTCTTTTCCGGCAAGATATTTGAGGACATTTACGCTTGTCAAAGCCTCGATCCTGCGTACTCCGGCAGCAACCCCGCTTTCAGACAATATCTTGAAAACACCGATATCCGAAGTGTTGCTGACATGAGTACCACCGCAAAGCTCGCATGAAAACTCTCCCATCTTCACTACACGGACAATATCCCCGTATTTTTCACCGAAAAGAGCTGTCGCGCCTTCTTTACGAGCCTCGGCAATCGGCATTTCGCGTATGACGACAGGATCACCGGCCAATATCTCTTCATTTACAAGAGTCTCGACTTTGTTTATTTCTTCCTCTGTCATCGCCTCAAAATGAGTAAAGTCAAAGCGCATAATATTGGCATCTACATATGATCCTGCCTGCTCAACATGCTCACCTAAAACCTTACGTAAAGCCGCCTGGAGAAGATGCGCAGAAGAATGATTTCTTTTGGTTTTCCCCCTTTCCGGCTTACATACACTGGCGCAAACACGGTCTCCCTCACTCAAAGTCCCTCCGGAAACAATACCCGTATGAAGCCATATCCCGTTTGTCTTTTTACAGTCTGTTATATTAACACAGCCTATAACTCCCTTATCTCCTACCTGTCCGCCGCTTTCGGCATAAAAAGGAGTCTTATCAAGAATCACTGTTACCGTATCTCCGTCAGAAACAGTCCCGACTCTTTCTCCGTCTTTTATTATTGCCCAAACCGTAGCATTTTCTTCCAGACTTTCATAACCCGTAAATACTGTTTTTTCAACACCTTCAAAAAGTTCGTTTCCTTTCCATGCCTCATCGGAGGACTTAACAGCTTTTCTCGCAGTCTCTTTTTGCTTCTCCATAAGTTCGTCAAAAACAGGTACATCGATTTCCATCCCGTTTTCGCCGGCGATTTCAAGCGTAAGATCTATAGGGAACCCAAATGTATCGTAAAGCTTAAAAACCTCTTTACCGTCAAGAATGCTATCACCGTTTTTACGAGCCTTTTCCATCATATCCGAAAGGATAGACAAACCCTGATCTATCGTCTGATTAAACCGATCCTCTTCCTGTGCCAGAACACGCTTTATATACGAGGTTTTCTCCTCAAGCTCAGGATACGCACCTTTGCTTTCACGGATAACTACCTCACAAAGCTCCGACAGAAAATGTTCTTTTGTTATACCGAGAAGCTTTCCGTGACGAGCGGCACGCCGGAGTAAACGACGTAATACATAACCTCTTCCCTCATTAGAAGGGAGGATCCCATCGCATATCATAAAAGTCGTCGACCGTATATGATCTGTGACCACTCTCAACGAAACATCTGTTTCCCTGCTGTCCCCGTAATGTTTCGAGGATATCTCTGAAAGGTACTCTGTTATATTCTTTATAGTATC
Source organism: uncultured Clostridia bacterium (assembly GCA_944382895.1). Taxonomy (GTDB): domain Bacteria; phylum Bacillota; class Clostridia; order Oscillospirales; family UBA644; genus QAKR01. The sequence goes on from CALWNV010000084.1 coordinate 1,972, forward strand.
CACGTCAAAAATACTGTCAACACCCTGCATGATACAAGCAAGACGTTCAAGCCCCATGCCGGTGTCAATGTTCTTTTTTTCAAGAGGTGTATAATTCCCCGCGCCGTCATTATTGAACTGTGTAAATACAAGGTTCCAGAATTCAACAAACCGGTCACAGTCACAGCCTGGCCTGCAATCCGGGCTTCCGCAACCATGTTCTTCACCGCGATCAAAATATATCTCAGAGCACGGTCCGCAAGGGCCTGAACCTATTTCCCAGAAATTATCCTCTTTACCCAATCTTGACACATGCGAAGGATCAACTCCGACTTCTTTTGTCCATATATCATAGGCCTCATCATCGTCTTGATAAACTGTCACATACAGTTTTTCTACAGGGAGTTTCAGGACTTGTGTAATAAATTCCCACGCCCACGCAGTAGCTTCCCTCTTAACATACTCTCCAAAAGAATAATCACCTAGCATTTCAAAAAAAGTACCATGACGCGAAGTTTTACCGACTCTTTCTATATCAGGGGTCCTGATACATTTCTGACATGTCGTCACCCTCGGTCCAGGAGGGGTTTCCTCACCCGTAAAATACGGCTTGAGCGGAGTCATCCCGGCATTTATCAATAATATACTTTTATCATTCCGCGGTATGAGGGGAAAACTCGGAAGTCTGATGTGCCCCTTACTTTCAAAAAAAGAAAGATATTTTTCCCTTATTTCATTAAGTCCCATAAATTCCATAATATATCAACTTCCTTAATAATTTTTATATCAAGCGGTTTATATCCAAATACTCACACGGTCAAAAAGGTATTTTCATAATCCTGCTTAAGGTCGTTATACGCATCAATCGCCGCGGCATATGTAGAAAAAACCCCGAATACAGCGGTCCCGCTCCCGGTCATACAAGAGTTTGCTCCGAAACTCTCAAATCTTTTCCTTATTTTCGCAACTTCAGGAAATAAATTTTCCGCAACAACAGAAAGCATATTCCCTACATGCTCAAATGGAGACAAACCAAGCCTCACACAATCAAGAAACTTTGCCGTGGTAAAATTCGCTGAATTTATAACTCCCGATAAAACAAGGTTGTCAAAATCACGAAAGATTTCTTTCGTTAAAGCCTCATAGTCCGGTTTGCAGATAATATAATATACCTTGTAAGGAAAATCAAGAGGCTCCAGTATTTCCCCCATACCTCTGGCGTGTTGAGTTTTTCCTCTGATAAAAAACGGTACATCTGCACCAATATCTGCGGCAAGGCGTTCCAGATCTCCGGCAGGGGCTTCTACACGCAAAAGTTTATTGAGTGCTTTGATAACCGCCGCCGCATCGGAAGAACCGCCACCAAGTCCCGCGGCAACAGGTATCTTCTTTTTTATATCAATGTTGACAACAGTAGAAGCCATTCCGTATTCTTCTAAAAACAGCATAGCCGCTCTGTGGCACAGATTATTTTCATCGGAAGGTACAGAAAAACTATCAGACGTCACAACCGCGCTATTATCACCCTTTATCTTTCTCACCGTAACATCAAGCTCGTCATAAAGCGAAATCTCATGCATCACACTTGACAGCTTATGATATCCGTCATGACGTTTTCCCACAACGTCCAGAGTCAAATTTATTTTGGCAAAAGCCTTAACAACCATTGTTCAAAAACCCTCTTCAATCAATTCCTCAAGTTTTGTCATAGCTTTTTCAAGGTGCTCCAAAGAATACGCATATGATATCCTGACAAAGCCTTCTCCGCTCTCTCCGAAGGCGGAGCCCGGAACGACCGCGACCTTTTTCTTTTCCAGAAAAATCCTGCAAAACTCATCAGAAGAATAGCCGAATCCCGAAATATTAGGGAAAACATAAAACGCTCCAAGGGGTTCAAAACAAGGGATGTTCACCCGCGCAACAAAGTCAATCAGGTATTTACGCCGCATATTATACATTTCACGCATTTTTTGAACATCTTCATCACCGTTTTCAAGAGCTTCGACCGCGGCATACTGGCTCGTGGTAGGAGAGCACATTATCCCGAACTGATGCACTTTAAGAGCTTGTCGGATAATCGGTGCCGGGGCACATATATACCCCATTCTCCAACCGGTCATCGCGTAAGCCTTTGAGAACCCGTTCACAAGCACCGTGCGTTCGCGCATTCCGTCTATTGAAGCAAATGAAACCGGTTCCTCTCCGGTATAGTTCAACTCGATATATATTTCGTCTGAAATAACAAAAATATCCGTTCCTCGCAATACCTCGGCAATCTTTTCATAATCCTCTTTCCTCATAACAGCACCGGTAGGATTGTTCGGATACGGGAGAATAAGTAATTTTGTTTTTTCGGTAATCGCGTTTTTCAAAACCTCAGGAGTAAGTCTGAAATTGTCCTTCTCATAGGTAGGAAGGGTTACGGCCACCCCTCCGGCAAGTTCCGCCAAAGGACGATAACACACAAAAGACGGCTCAGGAACAAGAACCTCATCCCCGGGATTCACTATCGCACGTATGGCAGCGTCTATGCCTTCACTTCCTCCGACAGTTACCAACACTTCCTCTTTAAAATCATATTCAATTCCGAATCGACGTAAAAGATACCCGGAAATACTTCTGCGCAATTCCTCAATCCCGGAATTAGCGGTATATCGAGTTTTCCCGGAACGTAAAGTATATATACCTTTTTCCCGGATATGCCATGGAGTTTTGAAATCAGGCTCACCTACACCCAAAGCAATACACTCATCCATACTTTCCGCAAGATCAAAAAAACGACGTATACCCGAAGGTTTTATTTTCATAACCCTGTCAGAAAGCAGTCTATCGTAATCCATTGGAGCACCCCTTAAATTTCAAGCATCTCGCGCGGATCTTCCTCAGAAGAGTCAAACACAATGCCCTTATCCTTATATTTGTTAAGCACAAAATGTGTCGCGGTCCCTTTTACGCCATCTATCAAAGCCAGTTTATCAAAAACAAAACGGGCAACATCTTTCATGCTTTTGGCGCTTAAGATGACAGTGAGATCAAATCCCCCCGACATAAGATAAACGCTTTCAACCTCTGAAAATGCGCATATGTTTGCCGCAATCTGGTCAAACCCCTCACCTTTCTCAGGCTGAACACTGACTTCGATCAGGGCGACCACCCGATCACGCCGTGTTTTATCCCAGTTTATCAACGCATTATATCCGAGGATTGTTCCGTCCGCCTCACAATCAGCTATGATTTTTTTTACATCTTTCTCATCAAGGCTGAGAGCATCCGCAATATTTTTAGAAGTATATTTTGCATTCTGCTCAAGATACTTCAGGATTTTTTCTTTGTTGTCCATAACAGAACCTCCTAAATTTCTCTTAAAATCGGTTGGCGTTTCTCATATGTCGTAATTGCACTGTATCCAATTTCACGCAAAACTTCCGTTGTTTTACTCACTCCGTACCCCACAAAGGAACAAACATGGCTATCAGAGCCTATTGTTACAAACTCACCGCCAAGCTGCCGGAACATTTTCAAAAACTCCATATCGGGAACCGTATTTCCGTAATTCCCGGCCAGCGCGGAAGTATTGATCTCCAGAGCTTTACCGTTTTCCGCAAGTTTTTTGAGAATATCACAGATCTCGCAATTATACACGTGTATATCAAAACCTTTATCCGTTTCAGATATATATTTAACCGGATAATACAAATGCGCAAGAACGTCAAAACAATCAAAACACACCAACTCATAAAGCTGTTCAAAGTAATCTTTCATCAAAGATCTCATATCCACACCGAGAAGCCCAAGATAATAAAAATCGTAATTATTTCTCAAATTATGAAGAGATCCGAGAACAACATCCCATTCATATCCCGAAAGAACGCTTTCGGCAAAAGCCTTGTTCTGCGTCGCCTGGCCTAATTCAATCCCTATTTTGACCCTTAAGCCTTTTTTATCGGTTTTTTTTATAGCCTGGATATAGGAGTCCGGATCAAAATCGAACCAACGCTCAAAATCAGGAGGTATCGCCTCATTATTATTGCATTCGCAATGATCAGTAAACGCGATTTCCGAAAGCCCCGCTGATACAGCTGCCGATATCTGTTCATCAGGCGTCGCTTTCCCATCCGGAGAATAAACTGTATGTATATGATAATCTATTTTATACATCCGACAGCCTCTTTCAAAGCGTCCACCATATCGGTTTTTTCCCACTTGACACCGAGATCCTCTCTTCCTATCTGACCATAAGCAGAAAGCGGCGCGTAAATAGGCCGGCGCAACTCAAGTGTTTCTATAATCTTTTTGGGCGTAAGCCCGAAAACACTACGCACTGCTTTTGCCAAAACCTCATCTTCGACACAACCGGTATTGTAAGTCTCTACTTCAAGCATAACGGATACCGGCTCAGCAACACCGATCGCATACGCAAGCTGTACCTCACATTTTTTTGCAAATCCGGCAGCAACTATATTTTTAGCAATATATCTTGCCATATATGACGCGCTTCGGTCGACCTTGGTAGGGTCTTTGCCTGAAAACGCACCGCCGCCGTGACGCGCATATCCGCCATATGTATCAACAATAATCTTACGGCCTGTTAATCCGCTATCCCCATGAGGACCTCCGACAACAAATCTTCCGGTAGGATTAACGTATATTTTAGTATTTTCATCAATATATTCGACAGGAATAACTTTTTTAATGACTTCGTCAATAATACCACCTCGTATAATACACATCCCAACATCTCTGTCATGCTGCACCAAA
>CALWNV010000085.1 GCA_944382895.1 uncultured Clostridia bacterium
CCATCCCCGTTTGTCAAACGCCTTACCGCCCGGAGTTTTTATCCCCTTCCGTTTGGCGGCTTGATTATTATATCACAGGATTTTACCTTTGTCAAGCCTTTTCGACATTTTTTTTGTAAACTGTTTGTGAAGAGTAAAGCTTTGTCTACCTTATAATATATAACCGTCACGCTTGACCCGTTCCTCACCAGGACAGTTTACCCGTTTGGGTATCGTTTTATACATATGCAAAGCACAATTTTTTACATACAGAAGATTTTTTCAAAAAAAACGGACCGCGCTCAAACTACGCAAACGCGATCCGGTCTTATGGCGAAATATCCATATCGGCAAAACGCTCATCCGCAAAGGAGCGTCAAAGCGTTTTTACCGATGATTTTTTCTGTCAGGTCATCGGGAAGATCCATGCGGTAAATATGGTCAAGTGCCTCGGCCGGGTTACCCCACGGGCAATCGCTTGCGAGAAGTATCTTATCGGGGTCGTGACGAAGCAGCATTTTTTTCATTCTTTCCCTGTCCATATACCCGACGGTCATTGAAGTATCGAGATATATATCTTTACCTATCAAAAAATAATCAGACATATCCCACGCAGACCAGCCGCCGAAATGCGCGGCGACAAGTTTCAGCCGGGGGAAATTTTTCATGATATATAAAAATTTATCCGGCGCGGCATGACAGATATCCGGATAACCCCTGTCGCAGCCCGCGTGGAATATCATTATCAGCCCCAGATCCTGCGCGGCCTCATAAATGGGCAGCATACGCTTTTCGTCAAGATAAAATTCCTGATATTCCGGATGCATCTTCACACCTTTTATACCCATGCTCTTTATGCGCCGGAGCTCTTGCACCGCGTCTTCCGCGTCCGGATGCACGGAACCGAAAGCAAAATAATTTTTATTGTTGTTTATCTCTGCCGCCGTATTGTTTATCGTGTTCTGCTGTCTCGGCGCAGTCGCGATGTTCAAAAAAACAGCGCCGTCAAAACCCCATTCAGCAAGCTTTGCGCATGTATCGGAAAAAGTTCCGTCGGAATTCGGGGTTATACCCGAACGCTCCGCAAGCATCGGGATGACCTTCCCGGCAAGTTTGTCCGGGAAAATATGTGTATGAAAATCGATGATCATAAACTTTCGATAACTCCCCTCGCGATATCGGGGCAATCGGTTATAAGACCCGTAACTCCGGCATTACAAAGCCTTTTCATGTCCTCGGGTTCATCGACTGTCCACGCGTTTACCATTATATTATTTGCCAGACATCCCGATATTATTTCATCGGTCAGGTTCCCATGATAAGGATGTATCGCGTCATAGCCCCTGCGCAAACAATAATCCACGACGTCGGGGACGGGATCGGAATACAGCAAACCTGTTTTGCAGCACGGTTCAAGCTCCTTTATCCTGACAAGAGCCTCGTGGTCGAACGATGAATATAAAACCCTCTCAACGAGCCCGTATTCTTTCGCGAGAGAGGAAAGATACGGCTCTATCTCGCCGCAATTCCCTTTTATCTCGACATTCAAAAACATATCTGTCGGGCGGATAAGCTCATAAAACTCTTCAAGCAAAGGGATCCTGCAAAACGGATACTCCGGTTTACCGGCATTGAAATTATATCCGCATAACTGCTCATAAGTCTGATCGCTTATATTCCCGCTGCCGTTACAGCAGCGCCCTAACTGAGCGTCGTGCGAAACGACGACACGTTTATCGGCGGTCAGGTGAACGTCAAGCTCGATCGCGTCGGCACGCATCTTTACAGCAAGCTCGGCCGCCTCAAGAGTATTTTCCGGCGCATACATGGAAGCGCCTCTGTGCGCGTGTATTTTTGTCATTTTCTTCCTCCGTTTTATCTACCATTCAAATTCTACTCTGTTTTCAGGTATGTATCCGTCTTCCTCCTGCCGCGGCAGCGTCTCAAGCTCCATGAGAAATTTATAAAGAGGCGCCGCCTGCAGAAAACCTGAACGGACATCATCAAGAAAAGAATCGTTGTAAAGCTTTTCCGTATCAGGTTCCCAATAAGTGACATGCACGCTTTTAGCCATAAACCAATCGGCAAGGTCATCGGGACAATCCCCGGCCGGCCGGCGCTTATATTTTTCAGTATCAAGATAAAGAGATTTCAGCGGACGGATGATTTTACGGAAATCTTCCGGATGTTCGGAGATATATTTTCTGAACAAGGACATCGTCTGCGCGCCGCAACAATAATATCCCATACCGTATCTCCAGCCGGTCTGCATCACTTCCAGATAAAACGCCGGCGCGCTCGACCATCTCGCGGAAGGACGTTTGAACGTAATCCACACATTATCACGGTATAAAGTCGATTTATCTTTTGAAAAACGAGTATCACGGTTCAGCCGTGAGATCGCATAACGAGGCTCCGTGACAATAAGAGAGTCTATACGTAAAACATCAGGCGCCAAAACTTTTACTATCTCCGAAAACGGCAGGTAGACAAGTTTTTTGTATTCCTCTTTATGGTCAAGATACCACACGCGGCTGTTCTTTTTTCTGTTTTCCGCCAAAAAAGGCAACATTTTATATGATACTATCATAACCTGCTCCAAACACTTCAGAGCCGCCGGATATCCGACGGCTCTGAAATTATTTATTTATCGTCAGAATCCCCTTTTTCTTTTTCCTTTTCCTGCTGCATCTCTTTGGCAAGTTCACGCCTGATATCCTCAGGAATGGATTCGTCAAGCAACGGATTGTAACCGTACTCTTTTTCCATGGCCTTGCGTTCTTTTTCGATACGCTCCTGCTCCATCTCTTCTTCAAAACGTTTTATATGCTCGTCATGCGCTATCCTGTTTTTGAGTTTTGATTCCATCGACGCTACGCGAAGGCGTTCCTCTCTCTTAAGCTTTATCTTATCGGCCAGTAAAATCCCACCGTACGCGAGACCGAGGAATATAATAGCGGGAATGGAAATCAAAAGCAACAGATTAGGCCTTTCCGGAAATTCCGGGGTATATCCGACAAGAATGTCGTCTATGGATTTCTCTTTGAACACGAGCTCATAATTCTGATATTCGCCGTTCAGCTCAACCGTGGTCTCAGTAGTGACCTCGGCATAAGTCTGCCCGTCTTCGGATTCAATCATTTTAGTCTGAGCCAAGACCTCGCTCCGCGTCCCGTCGGGATTGATACCGTAAAACTCATACGTACAGTTTTCACGCTGGAACGTAAGCGTGCCGGTCACCATATCAGAAGAGGACGATCCGCGCGCGTATATAAGCAGACTTTCGCTGTCTTCAATGTTCGCGCTGTCCATGGGATAAACAACGACTGCGGCATCCGTGCCGTTACCTTTATAAGTAACAGTTCCCCCGGTAATACCTTCAGCGGAAACCGGACCGGTAAACGCGGATATGCGGTTACCGCTTACCGACATCACCCCGCTGTCCTGATTATATGTGACCTGGTCGTTATCCGCATTTATATAAGGCGCGACATATCCGTTATCCTCAGTCAACAGGCCTAAAGCGCGCAACACCTGTGAGAGTGTGTCGGCATCGTCTATCGTGGTATCGACCGCGATCGCTCTTTTTTCGCCTATCCTGAAATCATGTCCGTTTATATCAACCTGAGCCATCGCTTTTTTCTCAACATTGGTATTGAACCAGTCTACCTTACCGCCGGAGGGCATGAACGGGGTCTGCATCTCGGTATACGCCTGGAATATTATATTGTTCGTCGCGGCCGAATAGTCTCCCCCGGCGCTGTTTCCGGAAGTCACGGCGATCCCTGTCTCAGCCGCGTATGAGTCATCCACGAATTTATTGCCCGCTTTTACCATCATCGAGGCAAAGGACAAAAATTTCCCGAAGTTTCCTGTATCGGTAAGGGTATCGTTTGTCGTATACACATACTCGAGCTGTGTTCTGGAAGGAGTTACCGAACGGTTGCGGAAGATAGTCGCGAAAAGCCCGAATTGCTGCCATATCTCGGCATCATTGTTGACAGCATAACGCGTACCGTCGGGGTTGATTATATACTCGCCGGCGATAAACGCGTCATAACCCTGCAAGCAAGAATAGACCACAAGCTCTGTAAAAGCCTTTGTCTTACCGGTTGTGATATATGAAGTGTCCCAGTTGAGTATAAAAGGCTTGCCGGAGACAGAGCCGGATGCCGCGCTTTCCATCGCGTTCTGTATCCCGGATCCGTCATACACAATCGTTTTCGCGGCAGCATCACCCATAGAACTTATCCTTGTACTGAGGGGGCCTGTAGACGCATCAGAGCATAAGATCAAGGAACGATAGCCGGACTCCCGCAGAGTCTGTTCTATCCTGTCAAACGAAGCCTGAGCCGTTTCCGTAAGATACGCCACAAAATCCGCCTGGCGCGCGGAATTCAGTGAGGATGTGTCAAACAGAAGATCCGAATCCGTTCCGAAAGAGCCTATCCCGACGTTCCCGAGAGTTTCGCCTTCCATCAACGCGGAAGTACCGTCAGCGGCTTTCCACGCGGATGAGAGCCTTGAATCAGTCTCGTATTTTTTCGTAAGGAAAGCATTGAATCCCTCTGTCAGAAGACTTTCATATGTATTTACTTCACCTGTTTTCAGATAGCTTAAAGAAGTATTGTCAAGATATTTTACAATTATAACAGTAGACTCGCTGGCGTAAGTAACACCGTTAGGACCTACATGTGAAAAGAACCTGTTCAGAAAACGTATCGCTTTATCGACAACCTTGCTGTCGACATACACGCCTATGGACGAAGACCCGAGCGACCGGGGCGTGAAAAGATCGAGCTCAACATATATACCTTTAAGGTAAAACTCAAAAATCATGGCATCAAACGCGGCAAGCCGTGTCTCGTCAAGCTCTCCGGTCGCTGATGTGAGCCCTTCGTAAACATCTTTGATGCAAATAAAATTAATACCTTTATTCAGAAATTCCTCCGCCATTTTAACAGAGTCGTCTTTACTCGGTACCCCGCCGGCGATTGAAAACTCAACACCGAAAAAACGGATCTCCGTGCTTTTTGTTATACCGCTTGCCTCAAGCAAAAACACAAGCTCGTCTTCCTCTGTGGAAAGATATCCGTATGTACCTCCGGGCGTTCTATTCAAATCGGAATATATAAAAGGATTATCTGCGTCTTCGGTCTCGGCGAACACAGGCACGGCGCATGCCGACAGCATAGCCGCCGCCAAAATGAGCAGTGCAAATCTTCTGATAAATCTCTTTTTTCCGGTTTCCATTCAAAACTCTCCTTAACGCGGTTTTTCAAATGACGAACGTTACATACGCTAATTATACTACAAAAAAATCAATAATGCAATACGTTACAGACATTTTTTTTATTATAAAAACAACAATTTTCGTAACTACGAAAGCTTTCCAATATGCCGAACAGGCGAAATATAAAGAAATAACGCGCTTTGTTTTTACCTAAAGCGATACACCGGGATCCTTAATATACCAAGGAAAAATCTGTCTCCAGGACTCTTTTCCCCCAAAAAAACACAGATATGGCAAAATCCGGCCGGAATTTTTTTATGATCGGGGCTTGACAAACCGAAAAAGCTGTGATATAATACTAAAGCTGTCAGGAAACAGGTCTGCGCACCCGGGCAGCCGCTATGTTTCATATCTGCCGGAGTGGCGGAATAGGCAGACGCCCGGGACTTAAAATCCCGTGGGAGAATATCCCGTG
>CALWNV010000086.1 GCA_944382895.1 uncultured Clostridia bacterium
TAACAGGTACGGTAAACGAAAAAACACAGCTGATTTCCGAAAAAGCCTCAGTAAATGTAAACACCGTTGCCGTTCAGGATGAATATGCAACCATCGAAGCAATTTTTGATAATTCAAAAATTCAATCAGGCTTTTACTGGCGTGAAATAGGAATATTTGCTGAAAATCCAGACTATCCGGATGATCGAAGTAAGGATATATTGCTGGCATATCAAAATGTCGGTGATGTTGCCGAATATATTCCTGCCGCAGGATCTGCGCTGATTGAAAAAATTATACAAATTCCCGTGGTTGTAAGCAGTATTCCCACTGACAGCATAAGCGTTTTTCTGCAATCAAACGCAGTACAACCGGCAACCAAGACGCTTGAAACAATAACAACCTTCAGCACTCCTTTGTCAGCAGAAGAATTTTTACCGGTATACAATAAAAAGACTGACAAAAATCAAAAAATTTCAGTTCTTGCTCTGAAGTTATCAATGGAATCCTTGTTGCTGAGTCCGCTTCAAAACATAAACTCGGGAAGTAAAGTATTGGTTTCCCAAGCAACTCCGGCAGAGGAAGGCGGCAATACTTATCTTCCCATGGCTTCGGATGTAACTCTCGAAGAGCTTAATAAACTGAAAAATCTTGCTGAATGTGAAACGCTCAGTCTGGATGATTGGATTGACACTTTTTCTGCTGAAGGTGTTACATATAACGGCGCAGCGTATTATTATCCCAACCTCAGATTAATTCGTGCGTATATTTTTTCAGTTGCACAGGGAGACGGAGACAGTCCTGCGGTTGAAAGCATACCTTTTGCCGTTATTAAAGACGCCTATGCTCCTGTCGGAAAAACAGCAATAGGTTCGGCAGCAATTATAACAGAAGGCTCCCAGAATGAAAAAACAAGGATGATGCAGTTAATTCCCAATCCTTTTGCGAGTGTGTCTGATGATAAATGCAATTGCCTTACAATATGCAATAAGGAGCACCCTGACACGATGGGAGACGCAATAACCGAGATTATATATGCAGAAATTTCATATTTTCTGTAAATACGGCGGTGAAACAAATGCTTAAAAGTATAGAGATCCCGGCAGGAGACGATTACTGCTTCTGCGTTCGTTTTACCCAGGAGGGCAAGCCGGCAGAGCTGAAAGAAACCGACCGGTTTGAAATGGTGATATTCGACGGCAGTGAAGTCAAAGAGACCGTTGCGGCACATTCGGCGGAAAACAACCTTGTGTATTTTTATCTGTCCCGTGAGCTTACACAGTCCCTGTCAAAATCAGATGAATATGACAGCTGCTACGAGTTCAGCATTGTAGCTTACTGGGAAGACGTTCGGGGACGAAGAACCAAGCCCTACAGAAAGCTTCTTAAAATATTGAGGTGATGTTATGGATTGTTTGTGTTTATCTGTTGAATTAGATATACCCGAATATGAGGCCGAATTGTACAGAGCTTCCGCAGGGGGCGAAACAGCAGAACGATATACGGGAGAATACGAAGTCACGCCGAAAGCAAAGGAAGAAACCGTTCTTGAAACAAATGGAAAGCTGATGACCAACAATGTAACAGTTAAAAAAGTGCCGATATATAAAACGGCAAACAGCCAAAACGGAACAACCGTTTACATAGCAAGCGAATAAAGAAAGGACTTGATAAAATGGCAAACAACAAAATAATATTCGGCGGCGAAACGTTAATTGATTTAACAGGCGACACCGTAACAGCGGACAAGCTTGCCCAAGGTGTAACAGCCCACGACAAAAGCGGAGAAATAATAACGGGTACAAATACTTTCGATGCCGATACACAGGACGCCACTGCCGCTCAGGCTGAAATTTTAGATGGAAAAACAGCTTATGCGAGAGGCACGAAATTAACGGGAACAATGCCTAATAACGGAGCTGTTGCAGGAGTAATTTCTGAAAAAGACGAGGAATATTCCGTTCCCATGGGCTTTCATGACGGAAGCGGAAAAGTGGGGCTTGATGAAACGGAAAAATCAAAGCTCACTCCTGATAATATCAGACAGGGCATCACGATTTTAGGCGTTGAAGGCAATATGTCCGGAACGGAAGACGTTAAGGCTCAGTCAAAGGAAGCAACGCCCAAGAAAACACAGCAGGTAATTACCCCGGACGAGGGATATAACTATTTATCTCAGGTAACAGTGCTGGCAATTCCGTATTCCGAGTCTCCCAATGCAGCCGGCGGAAACACAGTAACAATAGGATAAGCAGGTGTTAATATGGCAACGAACAAAGTTGAGTTCGGCGGCAAAACGCTTATTGACCTTACGGAAGATACTGTTACGCCGGAAACACTGCTGAGCGGTGTAACTGCTCACGCAGCTAACGGAGAATCCATAGAAGGAACCATTCCTACGCAACAAATTACTCCTGATGTAGACGATTATATCCCCTTGCCGGAGCAGGATTATTTTGATTTACCGAAGGGATATTATCCGAATGACTTAAAGATATACGCACATCTACAGGAAAAAACAGTGACGCCGAGGCTTTTGATGAATACATTTGTAGAGCCTGACAGCGGATACGCCTTAAGCAGGGTAATTGTTAACGGATACACCATACCTGACAGCTATATACATAAAGACAGCACAGAGCTGTATGTAACGCAAAGCGCCGAGGGAGCATATGTCGCTGGTTCAAGTAATACATATTTGGACGATGTAAGTATAAACATCGGCTTTAAGCCGAAAATTTTTATTTTTGTTACAGACCAGGGAATGAAAAGTAAAAAAACAAACGAATATTTAATAACAAGTTCGATATTGATAGCAGATAACAACTATAATATTTTGACAAAACGAACAACCGGAACATATTACAACTCAAGTACCGGAGCAAGAACAGCTCAAAGCTCTGGAGACTCAAACACTTTTTATTTAACGTCAAACGGAGTGCATGGCGGAAGCGGTTCATCATTCTTTATCGAAGCCGGTTTTAGAATGAAATGGTATGCGTGGGGGTAAAGGATGAATTACTATAAGCAGATAAAAAACGGAGAAGTAATTTCATATCAGACAAACAGCAATAAGGTAGAAGACGAAACTCTTTTTGAAATCACGCAGGAAGAGTATGAACAGGCAATCGCTGAAATAAGACAGCAGAATGAAGAAATTGCAGTCGATGAGAACCCTACATACGAAGAACTCGAAAACAGAGTGCTTGAGCTTGAAAGGGAAAACGCCGCTCTGCTTTATGAAAACCTGACGGGAGAGGTGTTCACCGATGTTTGAAAAAATAAAAAAATATTATGATATGGGGATTTATAAGGAAAAACACTTGCAAAAGCTTTTAACAGTACAAGCAATTACAGAAACAGAATATAACACAATTTTAAAAGGAGATGCTGATAATGAGTAAAAAAATCTACATTGACCCGGGACACGGAGGCGTGCAGCCGGGAGCGGTAAAAGGAAGCCGCAAGGAAAAAGACGACGTTCTTCGTATTGCTTTGAAAATCAAAGAGCTTTTAAAAGGGCAGGACTGCGAAGTAAGGCTGTCAAGAGAAACGGACGTTGACGTGGATATTAACGACCGCTGCAAGGACGCCAACAGCTGGGGAGCTGACTACTTCCTTTCCATTCACAGAAACTCAGCGGGAGCCACAGCCACGGGAAATGAAATCTGGATTTATTCAAAGGCAACGGACATAACCGAGGCAAAGGCAAGAAACCTTTTAAACGCCGTTACAAAGGCAACGGGTTTAAAGGACAGAGGAGTACATAAGGGAGCTGTAAGCTATTCCGACTACGGAGTAAACAAGTATACGAATATGCACTCTGCCCTTATTGAGCTGGGCTTTATTTCAAATGACGGCGACAATAAAGTCTTTGACGAAACACTTGATAAAACAGCTTTAGAGCTTTCAAAAACCCTGCTTTCCCTTGTAGGAGCGCAGTGGAAAGCTGAAACAGTAAAAGGCGATGTAAACGGCGACGGAAAAGTAACCGCCGCAGACGCAAGAGAAGCCCTCAGAGCTTCGGCAAAGCTTGAAACCCTTACTGAAGAACAGAAAAAAGCCGCCGATATGAACGGCGACGGTAAGGTGACGGCAGCGGATTCAAGAGAAATTTTAACGGAGGCGGCAGGAATATATGGGGCTTGATGTTTGGGAATTATGTGTTGTGACAGGAGTGCCGTCGGCGGTGATGGGCTTTGCTGTGTGGCTATTGAAAAAGAGCCTTGATAAAAAGGAACAGCAGAGAGAAGAAAAGGAGAAAACAAGGGCGAAGGTTGAATATTCCCTTGTGGAATCGGTAAGAGCCGCCATAGGGCTGGGAGAAGCCACGGCAAACGCAGTTGCCCGTATTCCTGACGCTCACTGCAACGGGGATATGCACGCTGCTCTGGATTACGCTAAAGAGGTTAAGCGCCGTCAAAAGGCGCTGCTTACTCAAATAGGCATAGAAGCCTTAAACGATAACTAAAATTTAATGAGGTGTTAAAATGGAATTCGATAAAATGTTTACAGCTTATACTCTCACAGAAAAAGATAGAGAAATTTGTGAAGAAATCAGAAAGACGGCAAAAGCTTTTTCTGAACTGATAAATAAGAAATGCCCAAGCAGCCGAGAACGTTCTCTTGCTTTTACAAAAATAGAAGAAGCAGTTATGTGGGCAAACGCTTCAATAGGAAGAAACAAATAAGGAGATATAATATGTGTAATAAAAAATTTATAGAAATATCAAAAAAAATTGTTGCTGATTATGCAAACGAACATATTGACAAAACAGATAATAAAAGCATTACTGTTGATGATATCTATGTCGTTTGGTTGTGTAAGACATTGCAGAATTGCAAGGCACTTTTAAGCACAATGCTTCCAGACGGTATGTATTACGAAGTTACATATAACGGCGATAAGAACGAACTATACTTAGATGCCTACAAAAAATTAGAAAACAGATGTATTAAGGTTGAGTAAGAGAAGGGAGAAAAATCAATGGAAATATTAAAATACATAACGGAAAACGCTTTAATTTTAATCCCGGTACTTTTAATCATAGGACAGATAATCAAAAGCATTGAAAAAATACCCGATAAGTATATTCCCCTTATACTCCTGCCCTTAGGCATAGTCGGAGCAATGGCACTGGGCGGCTGGACAATAAACAGCGCCATTCAGGGCATTCTTGTCACCGGCGTATCTGTCTACGGCAACCAAATCGTCAAACAGCTTAAAAAGGAAGAATAAAAAGAATAATGCGGCGGACATTAATGTCCTTACCAATATAACAAATCCCCTCTCGGTTCGGAGCAATCCTCACCGGGAGGGGATTTTTTTATGCTTGAAAAAACTGACACACCATGATATAATAATAATTACCATCTATGTATTATATCGCTGATGATATGGTATGTATAGTAAAAGCGAAAGAGTCAGG
>CALWNV010000087.1 GCA_944382895.1 uncultured Clostridia bacterium
TCAGTCGTCATCAGCAAGCTTTACGGATCAGGCGATTATCTTCAAACAAAAACATGCATATATACCACTGTCATTTCCGGGCTTGCTTTATCCTCTTTACTTACTCTCGCAGGAACTCTATGCAGCCCGTTTCTGATAAACCTCGTAAGCACACCTGAAAATATTTTTAACGACGCAAACTTATATCTGCAAATATATACCGGAGGATTTGTTTTTGTATTTTTGTACAATATAACGACTGGAGTATTCAGCAGTCTCGGTGACAGCCGTACTCCGCTTGTCCTGCTTATCTGCTCCTCACTTTTCAATATAGTATTGGATCTCCTTTTTGTCAAAGGCTTCTCTTTCGGCGTCGCAGGAGCCGCGTGGGCGACATTTATAGCACAGGGCGCCGCATGCGTATTTTCCGGTATTATCCTTAAAAAAAGAACAGACGGTCTAAAAACAGAGGAAAAAGCTGAAAAATTCAGTCTGCCGGCGCTGAAAAACATAATCAGGATAGCCGTTCCGAGTATTTTGCAGCAGGGGTTCGTTTCAGTTGGGAATATGCTTATCCAAAGTCTGATAAACGGATTCGGTTCTCCTGTAATCGCCGGGTATTCAGCCGCTGTAAAGCTCAACACATTTGCCGTCACTACTTTTACAACGCTTGCGGGCGGAGTATCGAATTTCACGGCACAAAACATTGGTGCAAAGAAATATACAAGGATAAAAAGCGGATTTTTTGCCGGGCTTATTTTTGCGCTTTCTGTCGCGACAATAGCTTTTATTATACTCTTTTTCTTCAGCGATAGCGCTCTCAATCTGTTTATGGACGCCCAAAAATCCGGAGAAGCATTGAATACGGGTCGGACATTTCTGAAAATAGTTTCTCCGTTTTATTTTTTTGTATGTGCGAAACTTATCTGTGACGGAGTTCTTCGAGGAGGGGAAAAGATGGCCGCTTTTATGGTTTCTACTTTTACCGACCTTGCACTCCGTGTTATTCTCGCATATATATTTTCCGGGTTTGCCGGAACAACAGGAATATGGTGTGCGTGGCCGGTAAGCTGGATAATAGCCTCGGCACTGTCAGTCGTGTTTTATATAAAATTCGTTAAATCATTCAGGAAACAACCTCTATCACAGTCTCAATAGCTTCATCACCCCCGGCGATTACTATTTTGTAATTGCCGGGGCTTGTTTTCGCCCCTATTTTCCAACTCCATTCCACATATCCTTTTTCATCGGAAATTTTAGGCTCTAACCCTTTTGCGGAGCTTTTCCCGCTCGAATAATATACCGAAACAGAATACTCGGTAAACGGCCGCCCCTTTATATTCAAAACAGCTGTCTCACCAGCAGTAACAGGAGAAGTTATATTCTCAAGCGATATAGAACCCTCAGATACAGATATGTAGTCTCTATAGGTTTCAGCAGGCACGGCGTCAGCGTCCTTTGATTCAGTTTCCGGCGAAAAATGTTCGCCGTACAATAAAACTTTGGTGACAATCCCGTCATCCAAATAAACCATATAAACATCAAGTCCGGATGTTAAGTTATAATATTCATTGCCGTCAGCATCGGTCATCAGATAAAAAGATGACGGGGATTTTTCCATCCTTTTCTCAACAAGCATCCCAAACAGCCTGTCCGCTTCCCGGGAAGTTATACCGCTTTTCTCACAAACCATGGAAACAGTGTCTTCATAAAAATCATAAACCGCGGCATACTCACTGTCGTTTTTCCTGCCGGACGTTTCGCTGCAGGAGCATACAAAAATAACAGAGGTAAATAAAAGAAGCGGAAAAATATATTTTTTCAAATAACTCACCTCTCTGACAATTACATCTGTTGTTTTTATGTTACTTAATGATAGCATATTTGAAATTTTTTTTCAAGACGGGCAAAATCGATTAAATAATAATTTTATATTTACTCTTGACAAAAAAAACAACAGGTGTTATAATTTGATAGTAAATATCAATTTGGAGCGCTTTTATGAGATATAACACCAAACAAAGAGAGCTCATCATCTCTTTTTTTGAAAAAAATGGCGATAAACGCTTTACGGCATCACAAATCATTGAAAATAAACTTATCGACGTAGGGGAAGCCACGGTTTTCAGATACCTATCAGCGTTGACAAAAGAAGGCATCCTGAGAAAAACGCAGGGTGAAAATGCTGCAGAATACAGTTTCGCTAAAAACGAATGCAAAGCCCATCTCCATCTTCAGTGTACCTCCTGCGGAAGGACCGAACATATGGACTGTGACTTTATGAAAGACATACAAAATCACGTTGAAAATTTCCACCGATTTGAAATCGACAATTTAAGAACCGTGATATACGGAAAGTGCAGTCAATGCCGTTCAAAGGAGAATAAAAAATGAAAAGGATTATATCAACGATAATTATATTTTTTACTATATTGACTCTTTGCGCCTGCGAAAAACAAACTTCCGAAATTGAGGGGAAAGTCAATATTGTAGCCGTTAATTTCCCTGCGTACGATTTTGCCAGACAAGTCGGGGGGGCTTTCGCGAATGTTTCAATGCTTCTTCCCGCAGGCTCTGAAAATCATTCATACGAGCCGACAGCTGCCGATATTATTAAAATCCAAGAATGTGACCTTTTCATATATACAGGCGGGGAAAGCGACGCTTGGGTAGAAAAAATTCTTGAGTCATTTGAAAACAAACCGGAAAACATGAGAATGATTGATACTGTCCCCGTTCTAAAAGAAGATGACACCGGAAACGACGGCGAAATTGACGAACATGTATGGACAAGCCCTGCGAACGCAATAAAAATAGTTCAGGGCATATGCGCGATGATCTGTGTTATAGACCAAAAAAACAGCGATGTTTATGAAGAAAACGCGTTGGAATACATTGAGAAACTAAGGGAACTCGACAGGGCTTTTGACACATATTTCCTTAAAGACGAAAACCGGATAATGATTTTCGGAGACAGATTCCCTTTTAGGTATTTTGCTGAGGAATACGACATAACTTATTACTCGGCGTTCCCCGGCTGCGCAGCAGAAACGGAAGCTTCGGTGAAAACAGTTGCCGAACTTATTGACAAGGCTAAAGAGACAGGCGCAAAAAAAATATTTTATATTGAATTCTCAAACCATATGACGGCAGATACCATCGCGTCCGCCGTCGGAGCGGAAACGGTTTTATTCCACTCATGTCACAATGTCACAAAAGAAGAATTTGACCGTGGTGAGACATATCTTTCGATAATGACTGAAAATCTGGAAAGGCTTCGCGGATAAAATGGCTTTTTTTACATACACATTTGTCTGCCACGCGCTTATTGTCGGTGTTTTTGTCTCGATATGCGCGGCTCTTCTGGGGGTAAACCTCGTTCTGAAAAAATACTCCATGATAGGCGACGGACTGTCACATGTAGGTTTTGGGGCGCTGGCATTTGCGGCCGCGGCGAATCTCGCGCCTCTTCCGGTGGCGATCATCATTGTTGTTGCCTCGGCGTTTTTGCTTATGCTCCTGTCAGGTAACGGAAGGATAAAAGGAGACGCGGCAATAGCGCTGATTTCGGCAGGAGCCCTCGCGATAGGAGTTGTGTTTGTCTCTTTGAGCGGAACGAATATCAATCTTAATTCATATATGTTCGGAAGCATCCTGTCGCTGACCGCTGAAGATGTATGGTTAAGCGCTGTTTTAAGTCTTGCGGTGGTCTTTGTATATATCATCATGTATCCACGTATATTCGCCGTGACTTTTGATGAAAACTTCGCAAAAGCGACCGGGATACGGACAAAATTTTACAACATTCTGATGGCGGTTCTTACAACGGTAACCGTCGTTATGGGAATGAGGCTTATGGGCGCGCTCCTTATTTCAAGCCTGATAATATTCCCCTCGGTATCATCAATGCAAATATTTTCAAACTATAAAAAAGTAGTGATTTTCAGCGTAATCATTTCAGTTGTTTGCTTTATTTGCGGGTTTTACGCGTCAGATTCTCTCAGTACCCCTACAGGAGCGACCGTTGTCTGCGTAAATATTCTGGCATTTTTTATATGCTTTATATTCAGAAAAACAAAAAACTTATTCGGCAAACGGCATTAAATTAAATCTGTTATAGCAAAAAAAGAACCTCCCGAATCGGGAGATTCTTTTTTTGCCTTAAAAAGCTTATTTCATGCTGTTTTCGTAGCTCTGGATCATTTTTTTAACCATCTGACCGCCAACGCTTCCTGCCTGTTTAGCAGTAAGATCACCGTTGTAGCCCTGCTTGAGGTTAACACCAACTTCTCCGGCAGCTTCCATCTTAAACTTATTAAGAGCTTCACGTGCTTGAGGAACCAATCCTTTTGCCATTGTTTTCTCTCCTTCACATATTGTGAAATCTATTTAAATTCCGCAGACGGATTTCCGACTGCAGTGTTATTATTGTTTTTTATCACCGCAATAATTCATGTATTTTTTGGATGTCAGAAAATGGAATAAATAGATTTCTATCGCGCCATATTCATAAAAAACAAAGTGAAATAAATAAAATCTCCTTGCTTTGGCAACAATATCCTTAAATGAGGTGTTTTATATGAAATATCTGATAAAAAAAATAAAAAAAGGATATGCCGGCCTTAAAAAAAACAACAGGGACACAGAAAGAGATAATTTGCATCTGCTGCATTCCGTTTATGAAGGCTTGATAATTTCATTAAGGAAAAAAGAGCTTCCCGGAGAAGGCGAATATCCGAGACTTTTTGAATACGCCGCAGGTCTATGTAAACTGACAAAAAACAAACTGGACAAAGAAGAGCTTGACAGATTTCTTGACGGACTCGCTAAAAATATTGAGTTGACCAACGAAGAAATCGCCCTTCTGCCCGAAATGTTTTCAGCGGCGTTGTTTTTAAGTATATGCCGCAATTCAGGACGAGAAAGCGGCGACGAAAGAATATTCAGCGCCGTTAAATCTCTCCGTTTTCTTAAAAATTATGCGAATGAAGACTTATATGAAAAACTGAGCGGCTGCGAAAAACTTTTTATAAAAGACGAGATTTACAGAAAACTGGACAGAAACTCAAAGAATCTTTACAGGCATAAGCTTGCGGAAATGGCAAAAAAAGAAAAAATACCCGAAACAGAGCTTTTGCGTATGCTCTTTGAAAACGCGGCAGCTGAGACCCGTCCGAACAAAAAAAATATCGGCAGCTTTTTATTTGAGAAAAAAGCTTCCTCTCTTTACATGCCGATAACTATTATTTTACCTTTTGCGTTCGCTTTTATGACAGGTATATTGACCCGAAGTATATTAATCGGAATATTGACAGTGTTCCCGTATT
>CALWNV010000088.1 GCA_944382895.1 uncultured Clostridia bacterium
AAGTACGGTATCGCCTTTTTTTATACCGTTTTTCAAAAACGCCTGTGCCGCTTTATTAGACAAACGGGAAATATCCCCGAAAGAAAAAGTCTTTTCCGCGCCCTTGTCGTCACACCACAGCAACGCGCGCTGACCGGGGCAAAGACGCGCGTATTCGTCTATGACGTCAAAGCCGTAGTTGAAGTTTTCCGGAACATTTATCTTAAAGTTTTTATCGAAATCTTCATATGACGAAAATTCCCTCTGCGCAAATCTGTTGATTAAATTCATATACTCTCCTTCTTGGAGAACCCTTCTATTTTATCGTTACCACAAGTATTTTCGCCGGACTGTTATCAAGCGCGACCATCCCGTGAGGGTATGTCGAGTTGAAATAAACGCTGTCGCCCGGTTCAACGGTCAGAACATGATCGCCTATTTTGAGCGAAAAACGTCCCTCGAGACAATAGTGGAACTCCTGTCCGTCATGAGAATTCAGATGGAAATCATTGTCATCGTGAGGCTCTACCAAAACCAATAACGGCTCTACCCTTCTGTCCGCGAAAGCATACGCGAGGTTTTCATATTTGTACCCGGCGTTTCTTTCAACCGCGAGGGCTCTGCCTTTTTTTACAAACGAATACGTGTGAAGCTTAGCGGGTTCACCTGTCAATAGTTCTGTCATGCTTATATTAAGATACTCGCAGGCGTCGAGAAGATTGCTGACGGTTATCTGGATATCACCTTTTTCTATAGACATATATTCTTCTTCCGTCATATGGAGTTCCCGAGCCATTTCGGCGACAGAGACATCAGACAATAATCTTATCCCTTTGAGCCTCTCCGCTATCTCGGAATTTCTTATTGCCACGGTACCACCTTCCTTCTGATAAGGATTGTAAAATTATTCGGAGTATTCATATCCCAGCTGAAGTGCTCTGAAATTATTCGCTATCAGCTGCTGTCTGCCCTTTGACATTTTTTCTATGCTTGTTTTTATTATATCAAGGGAAAGGATATCTGTTTTCTTTATCATATAGCCCAGCGCGATTATGTTGGCTCCGCCTTTGAGGTCGTTATCGTTTGCCATACGTGTCGCGGGAATACCGAACACGTCGATGTCGCTTCTCTCCGTATCCGCGTTTATGAGCGAACTGTCGTAAATAACCGTTCCTCCCGGCTGCACAAGGTTTATGAACTTGTCGTAGGACGGGGCGTTGAGAACCATAAGATAACGCGGGGAAGAGACAAGCGGTGACGCTATGGGCTCATCGTCTATACATACCGCGCAATTCGACGTGCCCCCGCGCATCTCCGGGCCGTAACTCGGAAGCCATGAAAGCTCTTTGTTTTCCAAAAGCGCGGCGTTTGCCACGACTTTGGAACAAAACTGTATGCCCTGCCCGCCGAACCCGGCGAATAAAATATCTTTAAGCATTGTGTTTTACCCCCTCCGCAACATCTTTATATACTCCCAGAGGATAATAAGAAAGCATATTCTCATCAAGCCATTTCAAAGCCTCGGACGGAGTCATGCCCCAGTTTGTCGGACAAGAGCTTACAACCTCGATTATCGAAAAACCTTTCTTCGCTATCTGGTTCTCAAAGCCCTTTTTGATCGCCGCCTTTGCCCTGGTTATGTTTTTGATATTGTTCACGCTTACACGTTCCGCATAGGCGACACCGTCAAGAGTGGAAAGCATCTCGCAAACTCTTATCGGATAACCGGCCGTATCGGTATCCCTGCCGTACGGCGTAGTCTGAGTAACCTGTCCGGGAAGAGTCGTCGGAGCCATCTGCCCGCCTGTCATGCCGTATATCGCGTTGTTTATGAAAATAATAGTTATATTCTCACCGCGCGTAGCCGCATGGACTGTCTCGGCTGTTCCTATCGCCGCGAGATCCCCGTCTCCCTGATATGTAAAAATAACATTGTCCGGCAATGCTCTTTTAAGCCCTGTCGCAACAGCGGGGGCTCTTCCGTGAGCGGCCTGGACCATATCACATGTAAAATAATTATACGCCATTACCGAACAGCCGACCGGAGCTACTCCGACAGCGTCACCGAGGACATCAAGCTCTTCAAGCGCCTCGCCCACAAGTCTGTGCACTATACCGTGCGTACATCCGGGACAATAATGAGTGGGGACATCAGTCAGTCCTTTTGTTTTCTGAAATACTATGCTCATTATTTATTCGCCTCCATAATCCTGTCATAAACTTCTTTTACCGAAGGGACTATGCCTCCGGTGCGGTTTATGAGCTCAACAGGTTTTTTACACTCCACCGCAAGTTTTATATCGTTTATCATCTGTCCCATATTGAGTTCAACAGACATGATCCTTTTCACCTTCGGATCATCTTTGATCGTGTCAAACGCGCTGACAGGGAAAGGATACAGCGTCTGGGGACGGATAAGCCCGACTTTGACGCCCTGTTTTCTCGCCTCTGAAATAGCGCTTTTGGCAACACGTGAGGCGATACCGAAAGCAACGATTATATGTTCGGCGTCTTCCGTCATATACGCTTCATACCTCTGGCCGTTTTTACAAAGATCGGCATATCTCTCAAATCTCTCGAAATTGGTGCGTTCAAGCTCCTCAGGCTTGAGATAAAGCGAATTTATTATATTGTGCGGGCGGCGGTTTTTATGACCGTTGGCGGCCCATGGTTTTTCCGCAGGAGTATACGCTTTTACATCATCGAAAGAAACCGGCTCCATCATCTGGCCGAGAAGTCCGTCCGCAAGAAGCATGGCGGGCATCCTGTATTTTTCAGCAGTGTCGAATGCGTCGCAGACAAATGATACCATTTCCTGAACGCTTGCGGGAGCAAAAACCGCAAGATGCAGATCACCGTGGCCGGGGGCTTTTGTCGCCTGGTTATAATCCGACTGTGAAGGCTGTATGCCTCCGAGACCGGGACCGCCGCGCTGAACGTTTATGATCAGGCACGGAAGATCACAGCCCGCGATATATGAAATACCCTCAGTCTTGAGCGAGATGCCGGGAGACGAGGAAGATGTCATCGCGCGTATCCCGGCGCTTGCGGCGCCCATTACCATATTTATCGCGGCAACTTCGCTTTCGGCCTGAAGAAATGTCCCGCCTATCTTGGGAAGCTTTTTAGACATATACGCGGAAAGCTCCGTCTGCGGGGTTATCGGATATCCGAAAAAATGCTTACAGCCGGCATAGATCGCGGCTTCGCCTATGGCTTCGTTGCCCTTCATCAAGACTTTACTCATTTTTATCATCCTTTCATTTCTCAACGGTTATTACGCAGTCAGGGCACATCTTCGCGCAAAACGCGCAGGCGATACACGCCGCCTGATCGGTCATGACAGCGGGATTATATCCCTTTGAGTTCAATCGTTTTTCATCTATTTTAAGGATTTTTTTCGGGCATACTTCCACACAAAGCCCGCAGCCTTTACAGATGTCTTCGTTAAAAGTTACTTTTGCCATTTATGTATCTCCCCTTCAGAAATATTTTTTCGTGTAGTTTTCTGTCTTTATACAGTTTTCCGCGTCTATAAAGCTTGTGGCGGCCCTGACGGGAATATTCAGTTTACCTGAAAGCTCATCCGCCGGACCGAACGTCGCTGATATATCGTCAGCGGTAGTTTCCTCACCGAGATTCGAGTTGTTTATTATCCCGGTCAGGCTCAAACGAGACGCGGCCTGTATCTGCTCAAGGACCTCTGCCGCAGCTTCCGCCGTCATGGTTATCGGTCTGTAGAAATTCACGACCGCCAGCATATCATAACCCTGCTCCGATATTTTAGCGCTGTATCTCCCCAAAGCCACGGCGCCCGCGTCATCACCGCCCACATCCCATACGGCGAGACAATCGGCCGCGAACACATTTTGTACCGTGGCCGGAAGAGCCGGAACATCGAGATTCGTATTCGCGAACACCGGTTTTATAAGAATTATACCGTTTTTTTCAAGTATGTCCTCGCTGTCGGCAGAGCGAAAATACGGATTTACGATATCGCAGTCGATAAGATAAACCGGTTTTCCGGAGTTCTTACGTAAAAACAGCGCGTAATTCACCGCTACAGTCGTTTTCCCCGTTCCGTAATGACCGACAAACAGCGTATGCTTCATTTCATAAATATCCTTTGAAAATATTTGACGTCGTTCCCGACCGCCCGCATCATACGCGAAATTCCGTTTCGATAACGAAAAAACCGTTTCCCAATGGTAAAAACCGATATACGCGGTGTCTGTCGGTAAAGACATGACCCTATAAGGATTACTTTATATTATACAATATATTTGTGTTTTTGTAAATATAAAAATATGAAATTTATAAAAAAAAACATTTACAACAAAACCATGGACCATGCGTTGTATCCGGATCCACCGTTTGCGTGTCATCAAGACGAAACCGACGGAAAATATTTCCTCGACCATACCGGGAAAACAAAAAAACACGGCTGAGGGTTTCGCTTAAGGCAAGCGGATAAAAGCCCTGTCGATATCCGGCGGGGAACAGGACCGGATAGATATATAAAAAGCGAACAGGGAGCAATATAAGAAAAGCCTGTCCGCGTATTTTTTCCGGTCAAAAAACATGTATAAAGCAAAAAAAACCCCGTGCCTTCTGGCAGGGGGCGAACTTTCCGGCGCGGTAAGCGTCGGAAAGGGAAAGTGTCGGCATCGACCTATCTTCCCGGGTCGTCTCCAACCAAGTATTTTCAGCACTGACGAGCTTAACTACCGTGTTCGGAATGGGAACGGGTGGATCCTCGCCGTCATTGACACCGACTTTTTCCTCTTTCTTCTGAAGGTTTTGTTCCTTCAAAACCGAATAACACTCTCTATTTAAGTTTCCTCAAATCACTTATCTTCTCTTTTGAACGCGTCTCCTCTTCTTACCTCTTCAGTAAGATATTGGTTAAGTCCTCGACCTATTAGTACCGGTCAACTTAATGCCTCACAACACTTACATCTCCGGCCTATTTACCACATAGTCTTTGTGGGGTCTTACTGACTTTCGTCATGGGATATCTTATCTTAAGGGGGGCTTCACGCTTAGATGCTTTCAGCGTTTATCCCTTCCGCACTTAGCTACCCAGCTGTGCCACTGGCGTGACAACTGGTGCACCAGAGGTGCGTCCATCCCGGTCCTCTCGTACTAAGGACAGCTCCTTTCAAATATCCTGCGCCCGCGATAGATAGGGACCGAACTGTCTCACGACGTTCTGAACCCAGCTCGCGTACCACTTTAATCGGCGGACAGCCGAACCCTT
>CALWNV010000089.1 GCA_944382895.1 uncultured Clostridia bacterium
CGTATCCGTCTCGCGGATCAATTCAAATTCGTGCGCAAGACGATTTTTTTCGGGCTCACCGATACAACCAAACCGACGTTTTGCCCCTTTTTCGACTATCTGTTCCAAAACGACAAACGCCGCTTCGCCGCCTTCGGTATCCGAGACATATTCCAATTGCTGTATAAATCTTTGCTCTATCATTTCACTTTTACCCCTTGCAAACCTCATCGCCGACAAGAAATGCCCTCTTTATTTTTCCGTCCTGCCGCAATGCATCTTGCAGATTGCAGGCATCAATATACTTTAACCGAAACTGTCTTTGCAAAAAAGCAACGGAAAAATCCTTTGCCTCAAGCCCTGCACGGAACGCCTCTTCGCACAATTCGTTTGTAATTTGGAACTCTTCTTCCGTTTCCTCTTGTACAGGCGTCAGGTCTTCGATCTCATGCGTGGCATGATCCGCCAAACGTTGCAACTTTCCCACAAATTCTTCCATTTCGGCCGGAAATTTTTCATCCCTGACAATGAGCAGCATATTTTCGAAGTCCGATATCAATTTCTTCGCACTGCGATACAAAAACGCATACAATTCTGAATATTTATCCATACCGTCTCCATTTAATCGTACAAATCATGAAAAATCGGTTTCAACGCGTCAAACGCAGCAACAAGCGTTTGGCGATATTCCTTCCAAAGCCGTTCTCCATCCTCCGGCTCGTCATGATCCCATGCAGCAGAGCACAAATCCGCCGCCTTATCGAACAAGTCGGCAACGTCGTTTACCATATTGCGCCAATCTTCCAGCGCGCCGTCTGCCTGACCTTCCTCTGCCGAGGACACCGCACGGATAAAAAAGCAATTGTTTTCCTCTCCGTCCTTTTCAAAAAGCGCATTGCCGATCGCATATGTATTTTTAGCGAAAGCGCGCAGATAATCGCGCAAAATCGCCGTAAGATACATCGTTGCCTCAGACGAAACAAAATACGGTATCTTTTCGATATACAGTTTTCCGTCGCGCCATTTTTGCTTCCCGAGCTTTAAGTGTTCGATCTTATACCGATCGATCTTATTGGAGATCCGATGCGGCAGACAATGCAAGAAATACAACAGCCCGCTCGGCTGATATTTCCCTCGAAAAGCAAAATAATCGTCTATCGTATGCTTTTCTCCCAGTTCTTTTTTTTGAAGTCTCAAAAATTTGAGATACCCGACTTTTATTGGCTCTGCGCCTTTGTTTTCTTTTTTCATGGCTCTATTATAAATCAATTCTCGTACCAAATGCGGTACATAACTATGCAAACAGATACTTTTTCGGAAGTTCGATAAATTCGTCGAGCTTTCCGCTGAAAACATGATCGGCGTCCGGAATGATATGTATTTGCAAACACGGTAAATCCGGAAGCAGTTTCGCCCACTTTACCGAAAAAATTACACCTTATCCTTTTCCGCGCAATGATTTTGATTTCCAAATAATGTAATCAAATTCTATCGGACTATAACCTTCCTTTGCCGCCCACTTTCTTATTATCTCTTGAAATTTTTTATATCTATTTGGAAAATCATTGTTTTGAACAGTTTCATTTCCCCAAGGCTCACAAAAAGCCTTACCCAATTCTTCTTGTCTGTTTATTTTATTTTGTTTTTCAAAATTCATATACTTTTTCCAAACCCACTGCAACATAATTCCATCCATGGGGCAATGGCAATACTTGAAATTTTCACGCAAAGCCAAATTCATATAACATAACGCATAAAAATGTTTTACTGTCATATTTATCAGCTTTTGTGCATTTCCAAAAGAAAAAATAGTCTTCACATCAGACGGTTTATCAGAATATTCATTTACGGCATCACAAATATTTTTAGCTGCTATTAAAAAAGCATCATCATGCGCTTTTTGACTTGAAAAACCATTCTCAAAAATAATGATATCAATATATTTTTTTAATTCATTTTTTGCACCATTAACTTGATAAATCCATTTTTTTTCACCTCTGAAAGCCAATTGTAAAATCGCATCATGTAATGCACATCCATAAACGAATTCAAATATCTTGTCTTTGATTTTATTCTCAACAGAATCTTTATTCCAATTTTTTGCAAAATCCATCTACACATCCTCCGTAAAATTTAATTATATTTTCCCCTTGCCGCTTCCAAGTTCGCCGCGATGCGCGAACGAAGAGAGGCCGGCGAGAGAATTTCCACAAAGTTCAGATACTGCATTGCCCAGTATTCCATCGCCATGGGGCTGACTTTGACGGATACTTTCAGCTTATCGCCGCTTTGCCCGATGCGCGCGTTGTCACCGAACCAGTCGACGATCTGATCGATGATGGCGGGATCCGCCAAAAATTCGACGTGTTCGGGCTTGTCCGTAAACATATACGGCAGCGAGGTGGCATATTCCTTATAATCGATGCCGCTTTCATGCCCCGGCAAAGAACGGAGCGGCGTTGCCGGTTCGTCCGTCAGTCGGATGTCGGTAATGCGGTCGAGGCGGTAATGCCCCAAATTTTTCCACTTTTCGTTGCAGGCGATCAGATAATACCGCTGATTGCGCAAAATCATCTGGTAGGGCGTTGCACGCTGGTCGCTCGTCTTGTGCAGTTTTTTGTCTGCGCCATACTTGTTGTAGCAGAACGCGATCTGCTTCTTCTTCTCGATCGCTGCATCGATGATCTCAATATTGTAAAACAGGGCTTGATTGTCCGTCTTACTCCATTCATTCACCGACCAGATATTTCTGACGTGCGAACGAAAATACTTGTTGGAAAGCGAACAAAGCCTCTCGATGAGTTCTTTGGAATGTTTGGCGGTAATATAACGGCTCGCCAGCACGCCGTCGATAAGCATACGAAGTTCGGAATCGTCGAACGTACGCTCGGCAAGATAGCTGCCCCTGCGGTCGGAGGCGATGTCGTAACCTGCCTCTTTCAAAAGCGACAGATTGCGCCCGATTGCCTTGCGCTCGATGGAGATGCCGTAATCTTTATCGAGATAGTTTGCGATATCCTCCTGTTTGAGAGGATTATCGCAATCGCTGTACTGTTCCAAGATCTGCAAAATGCGCAAAAGCGCCAACTTTTTCGGTTCAAATGAGTTTTTCATGAGGGTTAATCTTCTTTAATCTCAAGGAATTTCCAACGCTCCAAAGCGAAAGAAATCATCTCTTGACACCGCTTTTCAATCGCCGCACTATCCCATTTAGGGCTCTTTAGGTCTGCCACAAACTGTTTAATCTGCATCTGCTGTCGCAAAATAGGAGTTTCCAAATAAGATGACAATTTTTTAGCAAAATCTTGATTTTTTATTGACGAGTTATGAGATTGAGAAATAAGCACCAAATTCCCGAGATTATTGAGGTATTTATCGCGAAATGCTTGCGCATAGAAGCCATCCGGGCCAACCTCATAACCTGAGCAAATTTTTTCTCCATTTTCTGTTTGCGGGGAAATATGTTCTATGCTTTCATCTTTAATCTTGACGCTTCCGCACAAATATCCCTTACGTTGTAAATCTTGTTCATACTCCCAAAGGAAATAGTTAATCATACTATTCTGATACATATTACCGTTTAAAGTTTCAATCAACTTTTGATCACTCCAATAATATGCTTCCGTTAATTTTTCTTTGAGCGCCAAAGAAAGTTTATGAAGATCTCCTCTATAATTCGCCAAGATATCATTTAACCTACTCCTAATATCAGCGCGAGTGCCTATAACTTTGTGCCGGAACGCCACAATCTCCATTAATTGATACAATTTTTTTAATTTATCCACATTACTTCCCGTTTTTATAATAAACGGATATACGAACGAAGGCATCCCTATTTTCTTTAATTTGTCTAAATATTCATCCTTCATTTGTAATGCAGATTTAATTGTCATAAAGCTACTGTACAGATTTAACGAATAATCCTTGATCCACTGTACTTTATCCCCTTTAGAAATTGCCTTAAATTCATCAATAATATCTTCTATCTTTCTATATCCAAAATGTTTTTTGCTATAAGCATAAGAATAGTATAACAAAATATTATCTTCAGAAATATTTGTAGTTGTCTCATCTTCACTATCTGCAAAGGAAGCATCTATTTCGTTGACAATCACATAAATTGAATCAAACTGACTTGCAACATATTGAACGTTAATTTCTGTTTCCAAAGGGGCACTATATACATACATCTGATACATTAAAAAGGATTTCAGCTTTTCCAAGTTTGTCAATTCCTTTCCCCTGTTATTTTGCAACTCAAACATTAAAGCAGCTTCTTTTTTACCCTTTAATTCAATGCGATTAATAATTGCATTCTGCAATGTTCCCCAAATTTTTATTAACTCTGAAACGGGCATGTCATCCAATTTTTTTTCAAAAAAATGTTTTGCATATTCTACCCGTTTTTGAGACGGCGTCATACAAGCAAAACTTCTTTTGTTATTCACAATAATCGTTTCGTAACAGGCACGGTCTGTCGCGGTCGGTCGCAACTTAATAATCCCATAATCTTTAAAATAAATCCTTTCTTCGTCCGGCACATTAATTTGGGTTAAGCCTTTTGCCGACGCGATATTTAAAAACGCTCTAATAAATAATAAAATTGTTGTTAATCGCTGCTGTCCGTCTATAATATCATACTCCTTTCCGCCAGCAATCGTTTCAAGCATAATATTCCCATAGCAATAAGGATTGCCCGCACCGGAATTTTCAATTAAATCTTCAAAAAATGTATTTAGTTGCTGCTCCTCCCATGAATATGCTCTTTGATAGTTTGGAATATTATAACAAACCCTTGCTTTGCCAAAAAAGTCTTGTACTGTTTCCTTTGCAAAATCCATACTAAAAACTTCTCCTTTTGTAAACTTTATTTATTCCTCCGCCAAAGCGGAAAAGCTCAAATATAGCAAAACTCCCGCCGCCTCGCAAATATTCTCTTTCCCCTCGATTAAATACTTTCTCGTGTTTTTAAGCATGGCGGGAATATCGAGTTTGCCATCGGCGGTATATACTGTGGTCTCCACGAAATCGCCGAATAATCCCATGGCTAAATCGCCAACCTCGTTACCCTCCTGAAAACGGCGTTGCAAAGACTCGTCCTGCACGGCAAGTTCGGGGCGATATGTATCCAGCCACAGCATTTTCGGGCACTGGCAGAAGCGC
>CALWNV010000090.1 GCA_944382895.1 uncultured Clostridia bacterium
ACAATAGAACTATAGAAGAGGAATTTATAATTCAAAATAAAAGTTATCACGATATGGATGGCTAAAACAGAGGAAATACAAATGAACTTATCGAAAAGCAAATATACGCGCTTTTGTCAGTGCCCGAAAATGCTGTGGCTGGATACATACCGCCCCGAACTTGCCGTGCAGGATCCGGCTCTTCAACGCCGCTTTCAGGAAGGAAACGAAGTCGGCGATTTAGCTATGGGATTACTCGGCGATTTTGTGGAAACTACCGCCTATACTGCCGAGGGCAAGCTCGATATTCCCGCAATGCTCAAAAACACGAAAAAGTATCTTGCCGAGGGGAAAGAGAACATCTGCGAGGCGGCATTTACAAAAAACGGGTGCTATTGCGCCGTCGATATCCTGCATAAAACGGATGGCGGGTACGAGATTTATGAGGTGAAATCGAGCACGGATATCCACGACGTTTACATGTGGGACGTCGCGTACCAGCGCTGGGTCTTGGAGCAGAGCGGGCTGAAAATCGTTCATACATATATCGTTCACATCAACAACAAGTATGTGCGGCAGGGGGATATCGACATCCATAAACTGTTTACAGTGAAAGATGTTTCGGAAGCGATATTGCCTTATTATAGCGAAGTTGCGGCAAATACCGCCCGCGCAAATGAATATATCGCGCAGAAGGACGAGCCGAAATCGGAACTCGGCGAGCAATGCTTTGCGCCTTACGATTGCGCCTATTGGCAGTATTGCGCGCGAGAGCTTCCGTCGCCGAACGTGCTCGATTTGTACCGCATTTCCTCAAAAAAAGCGTTCGGGTATATGGAAAAGGGCATCGTTACTTTCGACGATGTGATAAAGAGCGGCATTCCGCTGAACGCGACGCAGCGGCGACAGGTGGAGTTTGAGCAGCTGCAACTGCCAACGCATATCGAC
The DNA here is from genome assembly GCA_944382895.1 of uncultured Clostridia bacterium. Lineage (GTDB taxonomy): Bacteria > Bacillota > Clostridia > Oscillospirales > UBA644 > QAKR01. The sequence goes on from CALWNV010000090.1 coordinate 928, forward strand.
CGTTTGGGGATAAAGAGTTTTCTCGATACTCTTTGGTATCCGCTGTATTTTTTGGATTTTGAAACTTTTCAAACGGGTATCCCCATGTATGACGACATCAGACCGTACCAACAAGTACCGTTCCAGTATTCGTTGCACTATCTCAAACGGAATGGCTCAGAACTTGAACATAAAGAATTTTTGGCGGATGAAAATTCCGATCCGCGTCGCGCTCTTGCCGAACGGCTGGTGGCGGATATTCCGACGGATGCGTGCGTTCTGGCGTACAACATGTCGTTTGAATGTACGCGTCTGAAAGAACTTGCCGAAACTTTTCCCGACCTTTCCGAAAAACTGTTGGCGATCCGCGCAAATGTGCACGATTTGTTGGATGTGTTCCGCAACGGCTATGTATACGATCGCGCAATGGAGGGGAGTTTTTCGATAAAGAAAGTATTGCCCGCGCTTTTCCCGAACAACCCGAATTTAGATTATCACAATCTTGCGGACGTACATAACGGCGGCGAGGCTACGGACACCTTTTTGGCTCTGCGCGGCATGGAAAGAGAGGAGCGCGATAAACTGCGGCAGAGCCTTTTGGCGTATTGCAAGTTGGACACGATGGCGATGGTCATGCTTTGGCAGAGACTGCGGGAGTTTTGTGTGGTATTATAATTTTATAATAAAAGGAGAAATTTTTATATGCAAAATAATATAAAGTCGATTGGCGAATTGGTTAAAGGCAAATTTGTTTTTGAAATACCTTCTTACCAAAGAGGGTATCGGTGGGAAGCGAAGCAAGTCGAAGATTTGTTGGATGATATATTTGATTTTGTAACAAAAAAAGAGAACGTTGATTCCTATTTTTTGCAACCTATCGTCGTAAAAAAGAAAGACAGCGGAGAGGGAGAGGTTTGGAGCGTCTTAGACGGGCAACAGCGTATTACAACGCTGTTATTGATCATGGAGCAGCTTATAAAATATTTAAGCCGAGCTGATTGTGAAGAATATAAAGAGTTATTCACTATAAAATTTCAGTCTCGCAGAGAAATAAATTTTGAAAATCCTGATAAATGTGCGGATATAAATAGTTATTATGTAGGAAACGCAAAAGAGACGATTGAAAATTGGATAGAAATAAAAAAAGAGGAAAGAAAGAAGTCTTTAATTGACGGTGAATGCTTTGAGAATATGGCCAAGAGTTTGTTTTATACAAAACATAAAAAATTGGTAAAATTTATTTGGTATGACGTCAGTGAAGAAGGAAATGAGAGCGATGAAGATGAAAGAAAGAGCGATTTGGATTCGATAGAGTTGTTTAACAGATTAAATCGGGGAAAAATAAAGCTTACGGAATCCGAATTGATAAAAGCTTTATTTATATTGAATATGAAGGATGAGAATGAAGAAAAGATGTTTGCGGTATCATGGGATCTGATGGAGAAAAAATTTCAAGAAGATTCTTTTTGGTATTATTTATCAAATGAATCTGAAAAAGAAACGAGAATAGACTTATTGTTTGACATTATAAAAGAAAAAACTTCAAAAAGCGAAGAAGACCATTCTTACCGCGCCTATCAAAAAGATTTTGATGCAGGAAACAGAAATTTTTCTGAACTTTGGGACGAGGTGAATGAAACTTACAATAAATTGATTCAATACTATGAGGATATAACTTTATACAACTATGTGGGCTATCTAACAAAAATAGGTAAGCCGGTTTTTGAAATTATCAGTTTTATTAATACTAAAGAAAGGGAACAGGCAGAAAAATGGGATAGAAAGGAATTAATCCGTGTTTTACAGGAAATGATTTCAAAGGAATTGAATTTAACGGAAGAGAAAATTTTTGACCTACGGTATGATGAAGAGCCTTCTAAAATTAAAAACTTATTATTGTTGTTTAATATAGAAACGTATGTGCGGGCAAAAATTAAATTTCCTTTTGCGGACTACTGCCAATGCCACTGGGATATTGAACATATCGATTCACAGACAAAGGACTCGCTATCCTCAAAAGAAGATAAATTACAGTGGATTCAATATGTTATTGACGCTTTGAAAATGATGCCTCAAACGGAAGAAAGAGATAGGCTTTTATCGAATGCAGAAGAAATAGATAAAAAAGAGTCGATTTCTATTTCAGATTTTCGTCAAAAGATATCCGCATTTTTCGAGGAAGACACAAATAGCGACGGTATGCATGGGATCAATAATCTTACATTGCTCGATTGTCACACAAATCGCAGTTATAAAAATGCTCCGTTCCCTTATAAACAATACTGCATTTTGAAGAAAGATGAAAAAGGCGAATTTATTCCGTTGTGTACGAAAAATTTGTTTTTGAAATATTATTCGAACGTTTCAGATGTCGCGACCGTATTAAATCCGATACGATGGAATGATGAGGACAAAAAAATGTACGGTCAGGCTATCGTCAACACTTTACATCGCTATTTTAAGGAGAACGCATAATGCAAAACAATGAAATTACATTAAAAAATCTGATTGATGAGAAGAAAAGAATCGTTGTTCCGACTATACAGCGCGATTATGCGGAGGGAAGATCGACGGCAAAAGTTGAAACAATTCGAGAGGGTTTGTTAAATGCGATGCTGGATACAATCAGCGGCCGGCGAGGCAAACTTAAGCTGGATTTTATTTACGGCTATAAAAGAAATGGTAAAATTGAATTGTTGGACGGTCAGCAGAGAATTACCACGTTGTTTTTAATGTATTGGTTTTTTCTGCCTGAAGATAAACAAGATGAATTGAAAATCGGCAAAGACTCTATCCTTACGTATGAAGTTCGCAAAACAGCGGAAGATTTCTGCCGAAAGTTAGTCAATCATTCCGCAAAGAATCTTTTGGATGCTTATAAAAAATATAAAGGCATAGAAGGAGCGGATGAAGGGTTCGATGATTTTATAATGGACAGAGGTTGGTTTTATTGGTCGTGGCGCTATGATCCGACGGTGCGCTCCATGTTGGTGGTGATCAATGAATTGGCGACAATCGTGCAAAAAAGTGAAGACGATAGGTTTTCAGACGTTAACAAATGTTATCAGAATTTAGAGCATATTGTTTTTGACTTTTTAGATTTGGGGGAATTTAATATGGGCGAAGAATTATATGTAAAAATGAATGCAAGGGGGAAAGATCTAAGTTCGTTTGATATTTTGAAGTCTTTATTAGAAGAAGAAATGCAAAAACAAAAGTGTTCAAACGTCATTCAAATAGAATGGAGAGAAAGGATGGATATCCGTTGGATCGATTACTTTTGGCAGGCATTCAGAAAAAAGAGGGTCGAGTCTGCAGAATTGGTTCAGGAAATTGAAGAGCAATATAAAAAATTTTTGCTGATTTTGATCGGATATGAATTATATCTTGAAAATATAATGCCGGTTGAAGAGTGCTTTGACCTCGATAAATCGATTTTTAGATATGAAAAGATTGCGAATGAGAAACGAATCAATTTTGAAAAGCTCATGAAGTGGTTCGACTCTATTTTATTTGAAGAAGCCGGAAAATGGAATGACGTGACAAGCTTGCTCGATTTTGATTGGGACAAAAACGATAAACGTTCATTGATGGATTTAACATTGGAGAATTGTACGAACGATCGGTTGGTTTTTTGCTATGCAGCTATCAAATTTTGTGAGCAAAATTCCGCTGAAAAAATTTATAATGATACTGCAATTAAGGATAATTTTATCGGTTGGATGCGTTTTGTTAGAAATGTTTGGTTGATTGAAAATGGCGGCTCCTCGCGAATAAACAATATTAAGGATGTTGGCAATGCCATAACGTGTATAGATGCGATGGTTGATAGTTGGAGGAGCGGAGATATTTATTCGTTTATTAACGAGAGAAAGAGCGAAGAACGTAGGAGTTTTTCCGCTGTTTCTTTAATGGAGGAAAAAATCAAAGCGAGATTAATCAGCGACACCATAAACGGCGCGGAATGGAAGGAAAAAATCATTCAAGCCGAGAATCATGGGTATTTATGGGGACAAATCATTTGTTTGCTGGATTGGGCGCGAAAAGATTCTGCATATGACATTGGGTTGTTTGAAACTTATTATCAAAAGTTTTGCGAGATTATTCCAGATACGGGTGAAAT
>CALWNV010000091.1 GCA_944382895.1 uncultured Clostridia bacterium
ATCCATCAGGCGCTGAAATACGCCATGAAAACCGATCTGGTAGCGCAGAACGTGGCGATGAAGGTAGACCGCCCAAAGAAGAATGATTTCCAGCCAGTGTTTCTGGATGCGGCAGAGCTTCAGCACTTATTTGAAGTGGTCAAGGGTACAAAGCTGGAGCTGCCGGTCTTAGTCGCCGCCTTTTACGGGTTGCGCCGGGGCGAGGTGCTGGGGCTCAAGTGGGACGCCATCGACTTTGAACGGGGAACGCTGACCATCAAACGGACGGTGACCTCCGTCAATGTGGGCGGGAAAACGCAGATCATCGAGCAGGAGTCGGCAAAAACCAAATCCAGTATGCGCACCCTGCCGCTGGTGGGAAGATTCAAGGAATACTTTGCGGAGGTCAAGGCGGCGCAGGAGCTGAACAAGCAGGTCTGCGGCAACTGCTACAACTACGAATACGACGGCTTTGTATTCGTAGACGAGCTGGGCGAGCGGATGAAGCCCGATTACCTGACCTCGCAGTTCCCCGCATTCATCCAGCGGCACGGCATGAAAAAGATGCGCTTCCACGATCTCAGGCATAGCTGCGCATCTCTCTTGCTGGCAAACGGCGTGCCGCTCAAGCAGATTCAGGACTGGCTGGGGCATTCGGATTTTTCCACCACGGCGAATATCTACGCCCATCTGGATTACAGTTCGAAACTCTCCTCGGCGCAGGCGATGGTGAGCGGCATGCTCCTTCCCGAAGCGGGCGCTTTCGACAGCAGATGGCAGCAAAACGCAGAAAAAGGCGGGGAATAAAGCCAGAATCTGTTCTTTCCAAAATTTATGGAAAGAACAGCCCAAAACCGGGTGATTTTCGGAGCAAACACAAAAAAAGAAAAATCCAGAAACCCGCATGGTTACTGGATTTTTCGATGGCGGAGCGGGTGGGATTCGAACCCACGAGCCCGTGAGGACTACCTGATTTCGAGTCAGGCCCGTTATGACCACTTCGATACCGCTCCCTATATGCTCAGCCGTCGTTTTTTCCCGCCTTTTTCCGGTGAAAAAGGGCTTTGGAAAGAACTGACGGAAAGAACAGCAAACTTATTCAATTTTCGAACCGGGTAAAACCCGCATGGTTACAAGGTTTTTGGTGGACGAAACGGACAGCTCCCCGCAAGATTTCGAGTCAGGCCCGTTATGACCACTTCGATACGCTTCCGTATATGTCAACCCGCCATTTTCCTGATGTTTTTTGCAAAGAAAAAACTTTTGGAAAGAACTGACGGAAAGAACAGCAAAATATTTGGTTTTTCGAACTGCGTGACCCCGCATAAACACTGGATTCTTAGTGGACAAAACTGACACTAATCCAATAAATTTCGAGTCAGCCCCGTTATGACCACTTCGATACGTCTCCGTATATGTTAACTCGCGTTCGCGAGGTCAACGCAATATTCAGTTTAGCAGAGGACCTGTGAGTCCGGAAGTTTCTTCGCGTTATCATTTAGTCAACAAAATGATACTTTTACCGTGTATCTGATTTTTATACGCCGGGATATAAGCCGTGTCCGGAAGACAAAAACAGATACCGATATTCTAAACCCGGTTGTCCGAGCCTCCCGTTTTCAAACTTTTAATATTATACTATATATCAGCCGGTTTGTCAACGGTTTTATAAAATAAACCGGGACAAATCAGCCCGAGCTGTTTTTTTTATCACGTAAAGCTTTGAAAAAGTCCTTAAGAAGCCTGCGGCTTTCCTCTTCCATCACTCCGGACACTATTTCAGGTTTATGATTATACGGCATTGAGGAAAGGTCACAGATACTTCCGAAAGAGCCGGCTTTCGGATCGAGAGCGGCTATATATACTGTTTTTATACGTGAATTTATTATCGCTCCCGCACACATCGGGCAAGGCTCGAGAGTGACATACATCTCGCATTCATGCAGACGCCATCCCCCAAGCCTTTTACAGGCACGGTTTATCGCTGTTATTTCAGCGTGTAAAAGCGCGTTTTTCCCTGATTCCCTGCGATTATACCCGCTTGACACAAATCGGCCGTTTCTCGTTATCACCGCTCCGACGGGAACCTCTCCTATCTCCGCCGCTTTTTTCGCGCACATCAACGCGCGCCGCATAAACTTTTGTTCCATCACATTTTTTCGGGAGCGGTAACCTTGAGCAGACCGAGAACATTTTCAAGCGTCTGCTTCACCGCGCGAACCAACGCTATACGGGCGTACATTTTCCCCGTATCTTCACATTTAACACGGCAATCATTATAAAAGGAATGGAAAACCGAAGCAAGCTCAACAGAGTATTTTGTCATACGCGAAACATCATAATCAATAGCGGAGCGAATGATCTCCTCAGGGAACACGGCAAGTTTTTTGACAAGTTCGACTTCCGGCTTCTCACAAAGAACAGCGTCAAAAGGCGAATTTATATCTATGCCCTCTTTTTGAAGCATCTCCAAAATACTGCAAATACGCGCGTGCGCGTATTGCACATAATAAACAGGATTTTGATTGTTACGGGATACAGCAAGATCCAGGTCAAAGTCAAAATGTGAGTCAGGCTCTCTCAAATTAAAGAAAAACCGGGCGGCATCGATCGGGATCTCATCAAGGAGAGTAACAAGAGTTATCGCCTTTCCCGAACGCTTGCTTGCTTTGACGACCTGACCGTCCCGAATAAGATTGACCATCTGCATCAGAACGATATCAAGCTTGTCCGGATCGATATCGATCGCTTTCAGCGCGGCCTTCATACGGGCGATATAACCATGATGATCGGCCCCTAAAACATTTATCGCTTTATCGTATCCCCTTGTTACGAGTTTATCATAATGATACGCTATATCAGGAACAATATATGTCGGGATAGAATTGGAACGCACAAGCACAAAATCCTTGTCACAACCGAAATCGGTCGCTCTGAACCATAACGCGCCGTCCTGTTCGTATGTATGCCCCCCGGATTTAAGAAGATCTATTATCTTCTTTACAGCGCCGCTTTTATGAAGGTCACTCTCAAAATACCATCTGTCATATTTTATGCGATAACCCTCAAGGTCTTTTTCAAGATTACGGACGTTTATCGGCAAAGCGTATTTTACAAGGGCAGTCCTACGCTCATTTTCCGGTTTATCCAGATACACATCTCCGTATTTCTCCGCAAAATTTTTCGCGTGTTCAATTATGTCCTCTCCGTGATAACTGTCTTCCGGCATTTCAACGCCGCTGCGATAAAGCTGCTGATAACGCAAATCAAGGCTCAGGCCAAACTTCTCTATCTGATTGCCGGCGTCGTTGACATAAAACTCACGGTCGACTTTGAACCCGGCAAAATCAAGTACGGAAGCAAGACTGTCGCCTAACGCGCCTCCGCGGGCATTTCCGATATGCATGGGCCCGGTAGGGTTTGCCGAAACAAATTCGACCAAATATCTCTTACCTTTCCCGAAAGAGCTCCTGCCAAAATTTTCTTTTTCGCTCAAAACGGAACTTACGACATCAGCGTAAAAAGCCCGGCTCATTTTGAAATTTATAAAACCGCCGACCACACTTACACTTTCTATCCATCTATGACTGCCGAAATCCTCCGACACCGCATCGGCTATAACAGCGGGAGCTTTTCTCAAAACACGAGCGCCCATCATAGCCGCATTTGTGGAAAAATCACCGAAAGAGGAATCCTTCGGCACCTCCACCGAAAAATCATATTCAGGAAATCCGGGAAACGCCTTGTCCAACGCGGACTTTGTCAAAGATACGATAACGTCTTTTGCCTGTGAATATATACTCATTGTTTTTTACTCCTGACAGATACTTTCATTTCCTTTGTTACAGACGAATGATTATTATAATCAAGTATGTATTTGAATGCGAACGTTCCGCCGTCCGCGCCGATATCGTTATCGATATGCTGCGCGTATATACCAACAATAAGACCGTTCCCGCCAAACGGATCCGGCAACGCGCGATAATGTTTGACGCCCCGCTCTATTATGAACTCGGTATCATCCCCGGTATCCGCGGAAACTCTGACAAGGTCGTCGCCCGTTATTTTCAGGCTGAATACCCCGCCTTTTTTTCCGTACAGATCAGAAGCGTCAAACTCAAGAAAAACCTCCGGACCGTTTTTAGAAAAATGTCCGTCCGTAAAAAGATATGAAACTTCCTGACCATCCTGCAAAGAATGGATCTCTATTATAGCATCTTCCATTTATTTCTCCTTTTCAAAATCAACGGCGAGAGCAAAAAGTTTTTCTATAAGACCGCCGTATGAAAGCCCTGAGACCTCACAAAGCTTAGGATACATACTTATTGACGTAAAACCCGGGATCGTGTTTATTTCATTAAGATACATCCTCCCGGTATCCCCGTCAACAAGAAAATCAACACGCGCAAGGCCTTTACAATCGCATGCTTTATATGCTTTGACCGCTGTCGCACGGAGTTCGTCCTCTCTGTCGAAGCCGGACGGAGCGACCGTCTCGGAATTCTCATTGACATATTTCGCGTTATAGTCATAGATCTCGTTCGCGGAAAATATTCTGCCCGAAACAGTGGCTACAGGCTCCGAATTGCCGTAAACCGCGACCTCAAGCTCAACAGGATTTTTTATTCCGCTTTCAATGACCGCACGACGGTCTATACCAAAAGCATTTTCAAGAGCGGCACGGACATCGGCAACATTATCGCACTTTGTAACCCCGAATGAAGACCCGGCGTTTGAAGGTTTCACAAAAACGGGAAACTCAAGTTTAGCGAGATTTTTTTCTATGTCAGACCATCTTGACGGAAAATCGCAGCGTTCTACAGTTATCCACTCCGCCTGAGCTATACCGGCTTTCTCAAAAACTATTTTAGCGTACGCTTTATCCATACAAACAGCTGTACCGAGAACACGGCTGCCTACATACGGCATGCCCATCATCTCCAAAAGCCCCTGTACAGTGCCATCCTCGCCGTTTTTTCCGTGAAGGACCGGGAACACGACAGCGGCAAGAAATTTTTCCGGGCAGAA
>CALWNV010000092.1 GCA_944382895.1 uncultured Clostridia bacterium
AATAAAAATAAAAAAGAAAATGATAACACCACTCTGTCCACTCAACAAGAACAACAAAAACAAACAGAGCATGAACCTGAAGCGGGCGATACGAAAAAAAAGACAACTCAGGAAGGAGAAGAAAACAACAAAGAAGAAAACGATAAAAACGACGAACAGCCGACCGCCGATCCTAACGCGCCGGAGCCGGAGCCCGAACAGCCGGACGAAGAAGACACCCCGACATCCTGGGACACTTCATACGATATCTCAGACATAAAGCCTGTCGGCGAAATAAGCAAAGACGCGTGGAACCTTGTTCTCGCGAACCCGGATCACGCGCTTCCCGAAGGATATCAAAAAACCCTTACTCTTGCGAATTTCAGCAATACATATAAAGTAGACGCAAGGATGCTTCCTTATCTGCAAAAAATGTTTGCCGCCGCGAAAGCGGACGGTATAACACTTGTTTTGCGTTCAGCTTTCAGAACTAACGAAAGACAATGGGAGCTGTATAACGGAAGAGTAAAAGAATATATAAACAAAGGATATTCAGAGGAAGAAGCCGCGAAGATAGCCGCGACGATAAACGCTTATCCTGGAACATCCGAGCACGAAACAGGTCTTGCCGTGGATATCCTCTCACAGAACTTTACATCCTTTAACAGCAATTTCGACAAAACAAACGAATATAAATGGCTTGAGAACAATGCGTATAAATTCGGCTTTATTCTCAGATATCCTCAGGATAAACTTGATATACACAAAATAATATATGAACCCTGGCATTACCGCTTTGTAGGTATCGAAAACTCATACCCCATCCATGAACAAGGGATCTGCCTTGAAGAATATCTTGAAACGCTCAATTGACAAGCATATTTTCAATAAAAATACCGTATCCCTCCGTTGGAGAGTTGATAAGAACATGCGTAACCGCACCGACAAGTTTTCCGTCCTGCAATATCGGGCTTCCCGACATACCCTGAACTATCCCTCCGGTTATTTCGAGGAGCTGCGGATCGGTGACTTTTATTATCATGTTTTTTGTTTTCTGCGTGCTTGACCGGTTCACGTTCTCAATAACGATATCATATTCGCGTACAGTTGTGCCGTCAACGCAGCATCTTATCTTAGCGGATCCTTCATAAACATCCTGCTTAAAAACTATCTCAACAGGCTCATCTCCGCCGAAATTGAAATTTTCGGTAAGGTTGCCGTATACGCCTTCTTCAACATTTGAATATAAAGAGCCTATAAAAAACGAATCGTTGAACGTTCCCCGGATCTCGCCCGGGACTCCTTTTTCGCTTTTTTTGACTGATGTTATATCGACACCGACGACATCCGCAGCCGCAAGCGGCATGATCTCCCCGGTATCCGCGTCACATATCGAATGTCCGAGCCCGGCAAATGTTTTGTTTACCGGATCGAAATATGTGATGGTCCCTATTCCCGCCGCGCTGTCACGAACCCAAAGCCCCAGTTTATACTGTCCGCTGCTTTTTTCCTTTTCCGCGATTACGTTAACGCTGTATTCCAGAGACTGTCTCACCACATCTATTTTAAGAGCCTTACCGTTACTTTTTTCCACTATTTCCGAAAGATCCTCATTTGAGGTGATTTTTTCTCCGTTCACACTTTTTATGACATCACCCACACGTATACCGGCTTCAAAAGCCGGATTGACAGTTCTCTGCTCACCGGTAACGTCGCTCATCCCTACAACAATAACGCCGTCGGTATAGAATTTCACCCCGAAAGCTTCTCCTCCGACAATAACCGACGTGTCCTCAACAACGCGCACATTTACTTTTTTTACCGGTATAACTCCCAAAAATTTGACATCCAGGCTATACCGGTCATCTTTTACATCAGTTACGGTAGTAGTTACCGGATATACCGTATCAAGTTTTACATCTTCACCTTTTACCACATAATAATTGTCGGGTATCCTGGACGCGGTATAAATAAGCACTCCGCCGCAAATAACAGCCGACAAAACTAAACATAAAAGGATTTTCAATCTGAATTTACGCACTGAAAAACCCCGCTGACTTTGTTTTATTTCGAATTTAGTTGTTTGATTTATCAGCGGTTTTATTCTTATATTTTTTTGGAAAAATATAAATTTGAAAATATTGATTTCAATAAAAGCACTTGACAAACAGAATTTAATATTGTAAAATTTACTATTATTACGAAAAGAGGAAAAAAACAATGAAAGTTGCAGTGATCGGATTAGGTTCAATGGGACAAAGACGTATACGTCTTATAAAACAGTATAATGAAACTTACGAGATATTCGGCATCGACACAATGGAGGAAAGATGCAAAGACTGCAGAGAAAAATTAGGGATAAAAACATATCCTTCCATCTCGGAAATGAAACAAAACGAAAATGTTTCCTGCGCGTTTGTATGTACCTCCCCGCTTTCGCACAGTGCTATCATCAAAGACTGTCTCGCGCATGATCTGCATGTGTTTACCGAAATAAATCTTATAGAAGACGGCTATGATGAAAATATAAAAACCGCTAAAGAAAAAGGCTTGAGACTTTTTCTTTCCTCGACATTCCTTTACAGAGATGAAGTCGCTTACATAAAAAAAGCCTGCCGCGCCGCGAAAGACGGAAAACTGAACTATATTTACCATATAGGACAATATCTTCCCAACTGGCACCCGTGGGAAGACTACAGAAAAGTGTTTTATGCGAACCCAAGAACAAACGGCTGCCGTGAAATAATGGCAATAGACATGCCCTGGATCCTTGATATTTTCGGCAAAGTAAAAAACTTTACCGCTATGAAATCAAAAAACTCAGACCTTGATATCGAATTTAACGACAATGTGTATATAATGATGGAACACGAAAACGGGAATAAAGGCGTATTCGTGTGCGATGTAGTCACGCCTAAAACAGAAAGAAGTTTTGAAGTATACGGCGAAAACTTTTTCCTTTCATGGGACGGAAGCGCAACCGGTATAAAAGAATGGCGCCCAGATCCTACCGCCGAAAACCCAAATAAAGTGGAACTGCACAACGTCGATATCTACGGTAACAGCGCCGAAAACAGGAACGAGTACGCCGCGTTTGTCGTTGAAAACGCGTATCTTAACGAAATAAAGGCCTTTTTTGAATATGTGAACGACGGCAAAACTCCTGTTTATACCTTTGAGGATGACAGAGACCTTCTTAAAATGATAGGCGAAATAGAAAAATAACGGGCTTTATAGCAATATACACGCAAACACTGTCCGGACACTTATGAATATATGAATGTCCGGACAGCAAAAAGCCCCTTTTTCATGAGGGCAAAGATATCATCAACCCCGCCACAAAAAATGAGAGACAGGAGAAAATAAAAAATGCACACAGCGACCGCAGAAGATTTCGATAAAATATATTCCGTTATGCAAAGCAATTTCCCTGATAACGAATACAGGGATTATACCGCTCAGAAAAAACTTCTGGATAAAAAAAACTATTTTATAAAAACAGAATCATCCGAAGCCGGCACAATAGAAGCGTTTATAGCTTATTGGAAATTCAACGGATTTATATATATAGAACATATCGCCGTTGCCGGTGAAAATAAAGGCAAAGGGCTCGGATCAAGTATCTTAAAACGATTTACCGTAAATGGGAAACTACCTCTCATAGCTGAAATCGAACCCCCTGAACACAGCTGTTTGGCTCAAAAAAGATGGCGGTTTTATCAGAGACACGGTTTTTATCTGAATGAACGACGATATATTCAGCCGTCTTTGGGGAAAAACAAAAATCCGGCAGAACTCAGAATAATTTCATACCCTGCCCCTCTTACCGGGGAAGAATTCTGTTCTGTCCGAGAAATCCTTTATAAAAACGTATATAAAGTAAAAGAGTGAGATAATGCCTGTTTTTGAAGTTTCAACCGAATTCACCCCTGATATCATAACAAAATACTGTACAAGACATCTGATGAGCGGAAAAGTATTCATTATCGGATTCTTTTCCTCAATACTGCTTGGGATACTTCTTACATTAGCATATATAATTTTTGCCGGATATAACAGTTTTGCCGCGTTTTTACTTATTTTGTTCGTCGCTCTCGGCGTCATGGTCCCTTTGTCATGGTATCTCATCCCCAAAAAAGCAGTTAAGGCTCAAAGCGGAATCATAGGCACAAAACAGATATATCTTTTCTATGAAACACAGATGAAAATAACATCTGTTTCCGAAACGGCAAGCAACGAAAAATGTTTTTCTTACTCCGATTTTATTTCGGTTTTACAGGCAAAAGACGCTGTTTATTTTTACGCCGATAAAAACCAGGCTTACATACTTTCTCCTTCCGAATTCTCCGAAGAACAATTCTCCGCTCTTAAAAATTTTCTCCATGAAAAAATCGCACCGCAAACATTCAAATATATTTGATTTCAAGAAAAATCTCTTGACAATATAGTCTTAATCTGATATAATGATTCAGATACCGAAATGTCATTACATAAAAATATCGATGTTTTCATTTTTATTATTCCGGGTATTGATCGGGATCCTGTTAAAAGCTTCAAAAAAAGCTTTTCCAAGGAATGAATTTATTTATATGCGGATATGGCGGAATTGGCAGACGCGCTAGATTCAGGTTCTAGTGGTAGCAATACTGTGCAGGTTCAAGTCCTGTTATCCGCACCAAAAAATCCCGAATGCTCTTGCATTCGGGATTTTTTATTCTGCTTCACAATGTCCAAGAGGGAAATCCGAAGAGGGATA
>CALWNV010000093.1 GCA_944382895.1 uncultured Clostridia bacterium
GGGATGAAAACCGTTGAAGTATATGTAAAAGGTCCCGGCGACGGAAGAGAAGCAGCAATCAGGGCTTTGCAGACAGCCGGGCTTGAAGTTACGATGATAAAAGACGTAACTCCGATCCCTCATAACGGATGCCGTCCGCCCAAAAGACGTCGTGTATAAAATGGAGGTAAATTGATATGGCAAGATATACTGGTCCCGTTTGCAAACTTTGCAGACGAGAAAATACAAAACTCTTCCTCAAAGGCGATAAATGCTTTTCCGCAAAATGTCCCATGAACAACCCTAAGGTTCAGATCCCCGGACAGCATGGTGCGAGACGCACCAAGCTTACACAGTACGGCACACAGCTTCGTGAAAAGCAGAAGGCAAAGAGATTTTACGGTGTTCTGGAACGTCAGTTTGAAACTTATTTCAATATGGCTAATAATAAAGCAGGCGTTACAGGTGATAATTTGCTTCAAATTCTTGAAAGCAGGCTTGTTAATGTGGTTTACCGCATGGGCTTTGCTATGTCACGTCCAGAAGCAAGACAGCTTGTAACCCATGGTCATTTTACTGTAAACGGTGAAAAAGTCGATATTCCGTCATATCTTGTGTCTGAAGGCGATGTAATAGCGTTTAAGGATAAAAGTAAGGAAAGCAGCAAGGTCAAAGCTGTAGTTGAAGCGAACTCTTCAAAACCTGCTACTCCGTGGCTTGATGTCGATAAGGAGAATTACACCGGAAAGATAATAAGACTTCCCGAAGCTTCTGAGATAGATATGCCTATCGAAGTACATCTTATCGTCGAGTTGTATTCAAAATAAGGTTTACTTATTTTTTGAACGCTGCAGACAACTTTATGAAAACACTGTTTTATGTGTTTGGAAAGGATGCGTACCATGATAGAAATAGAGAAACCTACAATTGAAGCATTAGACTGTAAAGAAGACGGTACTTACGGCAAATTTGTTGTAGAACCTCTTGAAAGAGGTTACGGTATTACTTTAGGAAACTCTTTAAGGCGGATATTGTTGTCTTCGCTTCAGGGGGCAGCTGTTACATCTATAAAGATAGATGGTATCCAGCATGAGTTTTCTACGATCCCCGGGGTCAAGGAAGATGTTACAGAAATAGTTCTTAATATGAAAGGGCTTATTGCAAGATTACACGGCAATTCGTCAAAGTACGCTTATATTGACGTTCAGGACGAGGGTGAAGTTACCGCCGCTGATATCAAGGCGGACAGTGATATAGAAATACTTAATCCCGATATGCATATCGCTACTTTAGGCAAAGGTGCACGTCTATATATGGAAATCACCATAGGTATGGGTCGCGGCTATGTTCCTTCCGAGAAGAATAAATCTGCGGAAGCTCCGATAGGTCTGATTGCGATGGATTCTTCTCATTCACCTATTACAATGGTTAATTACGAAGTTGAAAATACTCGTGTAGGTCAGATTACAGATTATGACCGACTTACACTTGAGGTTTGGACAAACGGGACAATTTCTGCTAAATCGGCAGTATCTCTTTCTGCAAAAATAATGAGTGAGCATCTTTCGCTGTTTATTGATCTTGCCGAAGAAAGTGTTGTTGACGATGAAGTCTGGAAAGGTAATGACGGTGAGGTTAAAGAACAGATATTAAATAAGGCTATAGATGAGCTTGATTTTTCTGTTCGCTCGTTTAATTGTCTTAAACGTGCAGGAATAAATACTGTCGGGGATCTGATAAACAAGACTCCCGATGAAATGATGAGAGTGCGTAATCTCGGTAAAAAATCCCTTGAAGAGGTTATTGCGAAACTCGACGAGTACGGACTTTCATTTGCAGCAGATAAAGAATGACGTTAATATAAGAAAGGAGGCTGCTGTTTCATGGCTAAAAGGAAACTCGGGGTAAAGAGTAATCACAGAAGAGCGATGCTTCGCGGCATGACGACTTTTCTGCTTGAAAAAGGTCAGATTGAAACAACGGTTACAAGAGCAAAAGAGGTAAGAGCGACGACAGAAAAAATGATAACGCTTGCGAAGACTTCGTCGCTTCATAATAAAAAGCAGGCATTGGCGTATATAACAAAAGAGGATGTTGTCAAAAAACTTTTTGATGAGATTGCTCCTTTGAATGAAAAACGCAATGGGGGTTATACCCGTATTATTAAAAAAGGTCCCCGCAGAGGTGATGCCGCGGAGATGGCTATAATACAGATTATAGATTTCCCGAAGCCTAAAGCAGACAAGAAGCTTGATAAAAAAGCTGCTAAACAGGCTGAAAAGGAAGCGAAAAAGGCAGAAAAAGAAGCTCCTGTAGAAGAAGTAAAGACTGCAGAGAAGAAACCTGCTGCTAAAAAAACTACGGCAAAAGCAAAGAAAACAGATGAAAAGTCTGAAACTAAACCTGAGAATAAGACCCAGAAGAAAACTGAAAAAGTTAAGGAACCTTCTGTTGAAGCTTCTGCGGAGAAAACTGAAGAACAATCTTCCGTCGAAGAGAAATCGGAATAAAAGCGTTATTGTATAAATAATAAAAAGCCGCAAATCGCGGCTTTTTATTATTTATATTTCTTGATTTCAACGAAAAAAGATTTATTAAAAACAGAAGAAAAGCTTTATAATTAAAATTTTATATCATAACTGACTGTCTTTTGTTTATATTTCCGAGAGCCTCTCAGAATTAAGAAGTGAGCACATATAATCTATTTCGTCCGTGTTGTTGAAAGGCGAAAAACTTGCTCTGCAAATACCGTAGTCGGTTGTTTTAAGCTTTTGATGCGCCAAAAGCGTGCAGTGAAATCCTCCTCGCAGACAAACACCTTTTTTGCTTAAATACTCACAGACGCTTTCCGAAGGTTTTCCTTTTACGTTAAAGGATATGGTCGGTACGCCAAACTTTTCTGATGAATAAACAGTTATAAATTCATTTTTCAAAAGTTTTTCATACGCGTAAGAGTAAAGTTTTTTTTCTTTTTCATAAATATACTTGCTGTTTTGCGAAATAAAATCTATTGCCGCTCCGAGCCCTATAATCGCAGGGGTGGAAATTGTTCCGCTTTCGAGCCCTTCCGGAAATGTTATGGGCTGGTTTGCATTAAGGCTTTCAGAGCCGGTTCCACCATATATGAGAGGTTGTATTTCTATTGGCTGCTTCATCAGAAGAAATCCAACTCCCTGTATTCCAAGCAGTGATTTATGCCCTGTTCCGCATATGAAATCAATATTATCTTTTTGCATATCATACGAAACGACGCCTGCGCTTTGAGCTGTGTCAATGCCGAAAAGGACGTTATGTTTTTTTGCAACTTCAGCAATTTGACGTACCGGTAATGTTTCTCCTGTTACATTTGAAGCCCCTGTTATAAAAATAAGCTTGGTATTTTCTGTTATTAAATGTTCACAGTTTTCAACTGACTTGTTCCCTGTTTCAAAAATCTTGAAGGTTACACCCCGCTTTTTTAATGCATGCAAAGGGCGTAAAACCGCGTTGTGCTCAAGATCTGAGATTATTACTTCATCTCCTCTTTCCAGCAATCCGAAAAACAGAAGATTTATAGCATGTGTCGCGTTTTGCGTAAATATGGTGAGTGTTTCGTCAGTACCGAAAAAATCTGCGATTTTTTTTCTGACGGAGTAGACTTCTTTCGCGATCCCGGAAGACATATAATGTCCGCTTCGTCCGGGGTTTGATGTGTTTGTTTTTAAAATATTTTGTACCGCATAAACAACACTTTGAGGTTTCGGGAAAGACGATGCCGCATTATCAAAATAGACGCGCCTATACATCAAAGATGTCTCCTGTCATTCGTACCCCGCCTTCGTTCAATATCTCTATACTTTTGTCTGTATATAACGAATTTACTTTCACGCACCAACTGCATCCATGAGCTTTTGAGAAGTTTTGCTTTGAAATATATGATGAAATGCCCTTTGCGCTGAGAAGATCTCTGGCTTTTTGAGCATGTGTGACTGATTTTACAAGAATACACTTCTGCATTTGAATACCTCCTTTTCAATACAGTATATTCCGCTTTTTAAGTTTTGCCGCTGTATTATTTATCAATAGTATTTTTATTTTTTACATTTTATTCTTGTTTTCATAAAATCTACTGCGTAATTTTTTAATATCTATTAGAAATTTATTTTAGTCAAATCTTAGAGTCTGATTAAAACAATATTTTTTAACGGATAAAAAAAATATTGTTTTTGTTATTTACCTGTAAAAGTGAGATTTATAAATCGGTTTATTTTTTGATTTTTATTAAAAAGTAGCATAATAAAAGTATGTGCATAATATGTAGCGAGGTGATTTAGAATGTTTGGTTTTAACAACAATAGTCTTTGGATAATAGTGATTGCCGCTGTTATTATTTACTTCTGCTTCTGTAAAAAAGATGATCCCTGTGATGACGATTGCGGTTGTCATCCCACATGTCCTCCACCGTGTCCTCCTCCGGCTCCGAGATGCTGTTAAACGCGAACACGGCTTCTGGATATTTTCCGGAGAATTGATTGTTATAGATCAGATTTCCCGCCTGTGCGGTGTACATGAAAAGTGCTTTATCAATAAACATAAAAAGCAGACCGTTCCCCGGCCTGCTCTTCACGTTTTGTCAGAACTCGTATACTTTTCCTGACCATCATCCCTCGCCGCTCTTCTCCCTTCCCCCCACCTCTGACCAGCTCTCT
>CALWNV010000094.1 GCA_944382895.1 uncultured Clostridia bacterium
AAGTTTAACATTCCTGCCACGGCCTAACAAATTGATGTTATTGATGAACAATTCTATTTATTATATTTTTCTATAAACCGTTTGATCGCCAGAGGTTCAAAACCGTGATCGGAACAATCATCGCTGACGATAAGCTCTATCGCCGGGTAATCCTGAGATAACGTCGACAGAAGTGTGTCATAAATGAAAGAGCCGTTGTTATAGCAAACTATGATGACAGAGACTAATTTATTCGCTTTGTGCATTTTTTACTGTAATAATTATCTGCATACAATTCTATCAAAACATACAATGCTGAGCTTCAATATATTTCAAACAAACTTCTTCAGAACTTCCAGATGCCACGACCGTACCGTGATCTATCCAAAGCGCGGAGCGGCACATTTTCTGCACGTCTTCCAAGGAATGTGATACAAACAGGAGCGTCGTGCCGCCGCGCAGCATTTCCTCCATCCGCTTATAACATTTTTGTTGAAATGCGTAATCCCCAACACTTAATATTTCATCTACTATCAGAATTTCCGGGGTCGCAATAGTTGCAATGGAAAACCCTAAACGAGCTGCCATACCTGAAGAAAAATTCTTAATTGGCATATCAAGAAAATCATGCAGTTCTGCAAAATCTACTATTTCGTCGAATTTTTCGTGCATAAATTTTTCTGTGTACCCGAGTACAGCTCCATTTAGAAAGATATTCTCCCTAGCCGTCATTTCAGAGTCGAAGCCCGCTCCCAGTTCTATAAGTGGAGCGATACTGCCGTACGTGTGAATAGTCCCTTTATACGGCTTGAAAATACCGCATATAAGTTTTAATAATGTTGATTTTCCGGCTCCGTTAGTACCGATAAGCCCCCATGATTCTCCCGCTTTTACTCTGAAAGTTATGTTTTTAAGAGCAAAAAATTCCTGAAACATCAACTCACGTTTCAACAGCTTTATTGCATATTCTTTCAGCGTATAGATTTTCTCTGTGGCCATATTAAATCTGACCGTAACATTTTGAATATCAATTACTGTTTTTAAATTATTATTCATTATATATACAGGATAAAATTATCCTGGCTCCTTTGAAAAATATATGTGCCGAGCACGATTGAAGCGGATGCAAACAAAACCCCTAAACATACAATACCTACTTCCGGCATACGGCCATAAATGACTACATCACGAAACTGCGTAACATAACCGACCATAGGATTGAATACAGAGTATATGAATCTGTACTTTTCAGGAATGATAGATATTGGATAGAATATCGGAGTTAAGTAGTTCCACATCGTAATAAATATTCCCCATAGATATTGAAGGTCACGAAAGAAAACAGACGACGAGGCAAGGAATAAACTTAACCCCAGCGAAAATACATAAACTTCAATGACAACTATAGGAAACAAAAGAATAAGCGGGGTAACTTTAACTCCGGTAAAAAGCGCAACTATCACTATTGCAGCCATAGAAAACAGTAAATTCACCAATGAACTGGTAACTCTTGATAGAGTAAAAATATACTTAGGAACATATATTTTTTTAATGAGCGCGGCGTTCCCAGTTATTGAGTAAATCGCCATAGATGTGGCTTCGCCCATAAAGCCAAACAAAGTGCTTCCCGTTATTAGGTACATAGGATAATTGGGGATATTGAAGCGAAACAAGTTAGAGAATATAACCACCAGTACCATCATCATCATCAAAGGATTAAGGATACTCCATATATATCCCAGGAAGCTTCGCCTATATTTGAGTTTTATATCTCTTATAATAAGCTCTTTTAATAGAAATCGATAATTAAACAGACCTTGAAATCTTAAAAGTATAAGTGACATCTATTTCACACTACTCCATCTTTTCCATAGAAATTGACATGCACGGTTATGGAATTGCGATATAAAAAATTCCACAGGTTATCATGCACGCAGGTAAATATATTTATTTATGTACGTATTGATTTTTTCGACAAAGCAATACGGCAATAAGATTACAGACAACATTACCATAGCTATTAACATATATGACAAACACCTATAGATCGAAAACATCAAGTCAGATAAATCAACTCCTGATAGTAAGTAGACTGAGCGTATCGCAGGCGGTAAGACAAACATAACGGCAATAAGCAGAGCAAAAAGCTTCACCGGATATCTCAGCGGCAATAAACGCGCTAGTTTAACGTATGAAGTCCATACCGTATAAACAAAATGTCTCGACGTAAAATATATTTTGTCCATTATGTTTGCCGAACGTCGGAAAAGAAGTTCCTCATAATAAATTTTTTCTATGGATTTAATAGAGTCAATTCTTTTCCTGAAATCGCCAGATAACGAAAGACGATATTTTTCTGATTGCGATACATAAGTTAAGCAGTCACGAAAATATCTGCGCTTTGTTTCTGAGATTGCTTTAGAGGCGCCGTGGCTTATTCCTCCATGTCTGTGCCGGATCGAGACAAAGTTCTCATAATGTATATCGATCCTTTCCGCCGCTATTCGAAGGTGCATCGGGAGGTCTTCAATAAGGCAATACGATTCATCGAATTTTCCATATTTAATGAAGAACTCGCGCTTATAGCAAGTGCTGACGGTCGGCAGACAAGGAGCTATCAGGAGTTGCTTCAGTAGCCCGTCATAATCCTTATCTATCAGCAACTTGGCTATATTGGGGCGCAGGTAATAGGTGTCAAGATGCCGAAGGGAGGTATCGTACATCGCGGTCTGTGCCATTTCTATACAGCACTCTGCACCGGCTTTTTTAAATCCATCCTTGTAGCGTTTAAGTGTGTCGTCCCCGGCAAATACGTCGTCACAGGCTAAGAAACATATGAAATCTCCGCTGGCGATGTCTATGATATGGTTCAGATGGCGCACTGTACCGACATTATGTTCTTCGCTTCTTATGATGACGTTTTTTATGTTTGACCCTTTGTAGGATTTTATATACTCTGCAATGCGGTCACAGGGAAAATCTTGAGAACCGTCGTCGCTCACAATCAGCTCGATATCTACCCCACGCTGTGACATGACAGACTTAAGAGCGTCATATATATATTCAAAATTACGATAACACACTACGGCGACTGAAAACATAAACTCAACTCCGTTATCAACGTATTGACAAACTGCGCGACACCGTCACACATATCCTTACGAACAGCCGTATTCCAAACACCGCAATGGCCCACAAGGTAGCGAAGCACAATATGAGAGATGCCGCCAGTTCGTTATTCCAAAACGGACATACAATAATGTCAAAATACAATATGAACCAGGTAATAATACACACCACGGCAGGTTTTTTTAGCGAAGGATACATGCGGCCGTCGCACATCATCAAAAACGTTCCGACAATGAAATAGGGAATATGATGCAACAGCCATCCTAGCTTTTGAGTAAAGTTCCATGTACGAAACCAATCAATCTCATAAACACATCTGGCTTCCAAACTCACAGCCGCATACCAGCAGCACAACCGGCTGAACCATGAATATTTTTCCCTTAACACCGGCAACGCACACTCCAGCAAAATCGCAGACGATTCCATATAATGCACACGGGCCTGTTCGAAATGCTGTTCGTCCTGATTATTGGATATGCCGCCGTACCGATAAAACAAAGTAACTTCATCGGTATAAAGCGGAGTTATTCCACGTTCGCACACACTCAGAAATGCGGGCCAATCCTCGGTATACTTATATTTTAAATTAAATCCGCCTATTTCCGTCAGCAGGTCTCGTCTCCAAAATGAAGACGGAGCGAAGAAAAATTTTCCCCAGCAGTGCGTTGCATATAGTTCAAACAGGCGGTGCGCGCCGCACGACTTGGCTAAATTAAAAGAATAATCGTCAGGATATAAATTATTTGTTTTCTCTCCGTTTTGTTTCATTCCGCGAGCTCTTGAAAAGACAAGGCCATTTGAAGGATATTTCAAGTATGCCGCCATTGATGAAAGCACGTCCGAATCGGAAAGCAGATCGTCTCCCGCAAAAAATTTCAAATATTCGCCTGAAGATAGTTCGAAAGCTTTTTGACAGTTGGCGCACGTCCCAACGTTTCCGGGCTGTTGATATACTACGACGTTGACAATATTATTTCCCTTATGAGCGTCTATATATCTCCGAACCTCGTCGGTGTCGAAATCAGCACTGAAATCGTCACACACAATCAACTCAATCCTGGAGTAATCTTGCATGAACACAGAATCTAGGCAGTCATTGAGGAAGCGGCGCTGCTCAAAGGTAACAAGCGCGACAGAAAAAAGAGGCTTCACCTCAGTTTCTTTCAATATTTTGCCTCCCAATGATATACAATGATCATTATTCATACTCTTCCTCCGCTTTCTTCGCTTGACAGCGTTGATTAAGCCGTTAACTCCTTGACAAACACATATTATTGATACCCGCCGTCCACATTCATCACAGTTCCGGTAACCCACCTGCCTGCATCCGACAGTAGATACACGACAGCGTTCGCGACATCTTCCGGCACGCCGAGTCCCAGCGCGTGTTTTTGGACTATCGCATGTTCAAATTCTTCTTCCGTCTTGTAGAGCCGCTTTATGTTGTCCAGCATCGGCGTTT
>CALWNV010000095.1 GCA_944382895.1 uncultured Clostridia bacterium
ATTTTACTTTTAATTAAGCACTTTCTTTCCAGGAGATATCTTGTTTTATAATTTTTGCCGGATTACCTGCTGCAATTGAATGAGGAGGAACATCTTTGGTTACAACAGCACCCGCAGCAACTATAGAGCCTTTCCCAACGGTTACCCCTTTCAATATCAAAGCTCTTGAGCCTAACCAAACATTATCTTCAAGCACAACAGGTGCATCAGGATTTATGCAAGCTCCATTCTGATAAATAGGATGCCCGTCACCTGCAAAAATCTGAACACCGCTCGCTATCATACAATTTTTTCCTATTGAAATATTATCATGAGCGAGTATTTTCACATTTGAAGAGATATAAGTCTGAGAGCCTACTGAAAGATTTTTGCCCTTCCCGACATAAACAACACATCCCTTATCAACAATAGTCCAATCTTCCTCTAGAGAAAACGTAGCATTTTCTTCAAGTATCAGCTTTGTATTGCTGCGATGAGAAAACTCATGAACTATATTCCCGAAATCAAGACGTCCGCCTTTGGGAATTGAGATTTTTGAATTCTTGCCGAGTTTCAACTCAACATCGCCATCCATTAATATAAGTCGACGGCGGTCTAACATCCCGTTATAGCGGAAGTTTATATACAACAATCTTAAAAAATGGTGAGGAAGTAAAAATTTCAGTTTATTCATAATAATATGATTATACATAAATATTAGAAAATTGCTTAATTCTTTATTTTTCTTAAGTTATCAACTATAATTATCGTCAGAGTCTACAATTCTGGATAGAAGGAAGTATGTCTGACGAGAAAATAGTACATAAAGAAAACAAAATCATATCCTCCGCAATATTTACATCTTTTCTGAAGTACGGAGTAAATATAGTTTCGGGGCTTGTATTTTATATATTTACCGCAAGATTTTTCGGAAGTGAAATAATCGGTATTTTTGCATTTCTGATGATGTTTATCGGAATCTTTGGCATACTAACAAACTTTGCCGAGCAGGGGGGATTTATCAGAGTACTGAACAAATACCCGCAAGATTCACCAAATGCGAGTGCGTTATGTATTGTATTTTTCGTTATGACTTTTCTTATTACGGCAATCCTCGCCATGCCTGCACTGCTGCTCGGAAAATATATTATAGTAGACATCTATCACAAGGATATATTCCCTTATTTTGCAATCCTGCTTGTGAGCTATCTTCTGTTTACAAATACGGCTGCAATACTCAACAGTATATATGCGGCGTATCAACAGATAAAATATCCTCTGATTGCTGAGATAGCTATTTTTATCGCCAAAATATCGGCATTTGTCTGCGTATATTTTTGTTTCACCAAGAGTATAACATCCTTTGTCGGTTTGCAGGTATTAATTGACATATCGTCATGTGTTTTTATGCTCGTATTCATAGGCAAAGTAATAAACCTGAATATCCGCTGGAACAAGGACATTTTCAAAACAGCTTATGAAGACTTCAAAGAAGCGCTGATTTTCGGTTTAAAACTCCTTCCGAAAAATACAAATTATCTGATTACAGAATACACTGACAGAGCTGTCATTCCTTTATATCTTCCGATTTCAGCTCTCGGCATTTATTATGTCGTGTATCAAATATTCTCAAAACTCGCAACAATGGACTCCATTTTCTCAAGAATGCTCTATCCGTCTTTATCACGTCTTTTTTATGGAGAAAAATTTGAAGAACTTATCATAATCTACCGGGAAACACAGATTAAGGTACTTGTGTTTATGGGGCTTGCCTGCGCACTTGTCTGCGGATTTTCAACAACAATCCTCGGTATATTCGGAGAAGAATTTTCAAAGGGAACACTTGTTTTATGCATTCTTGTTCTGGGAATTCTGATTAATGTATTCTCAACACTGCCATCAACACTTATCACAGCAATGAACAAACCATTGTTTGTATCTTTTACAATGTGCATAGTTGCTGTTGTCAATTTTATTTTGAATATCGTACTTATTCCCAAAATCGGTCTTGAGGGTGCCGCATGGGCAAACACAGCAGGACTTCTTATCGGTGCCGTGATATTCAACATAGCATTTGACGTTATTTTAAAAGAAAAAGTTTATAACATCAGTTACTCCCTAAAACTCGGAAAAATACTATTTTTAATACTGCTTGTTACTCTTATATCAAAAATAATCGAAATAAAATTCCATTCAATCATTTTGATGTTTGTATGCTTTGCAGTGTTTACGCTGTTGTATTTTATTCTGCTCGAAAAATTCAACCTGTTTAACATAAGAAACACCATAAAAGAAATAGTCAAAAAATGAGGATAATATGAGCAATCTGTTTTTATCAGTCGGTGTATGTGTCTACAACAAAGAAAAAGAAATTCCCAATGCCCTGCAGTCACTTGCAGAGCAGACTATCTCAAAAGATTTGTTCGAAATAATCGTCGTAGATAACAACTCAACAGACAACACTGAAGCTGTAGTCAAAGAATTTATTAACAATCATCCGGAACTTAATATAAAATACTTCAAAGAAATAAATCAAGGTGTGTCTTATGCAAGAAACAGATGCTACAAAGAGGCTTCCGGTAACTATATAGTCTATTTTGATGATGATGAAATAGCATTCAAAGACTGGCTTCAGAATTTTTATGACTCAATCAAAAAACATCCTGAAGCGGTCATCCTCGCAGGAAAAGTAATTGTCAAATACGAGGACCCTGAATTTGCCAAAATTGCAGACAGCTATATAGACAACTGGTTTGCAAATTATGAATATGGTGATGAGGAGATAGTTCTGAGCAAAGAACTTATTGAAAAAGGAAAAATCGACTATCCCATTGCCGGCAACATGGCAGTGAAAATGGACTACATCAAAGAAGTAAACGGATTTGATACAGACCTTGGACGAAGCGAAAATCTTATGCTCGGGGGTGAAGAAACAAAATTCACGAAAGATGCTCTTGAAAACGGCAAAATTGCTATTTATACCCCTCAAAGCACTGTCCATCATATAGTAATAAAAAATCGCTGCTCCATCGACTTTTTGAAGATGAAACACTTCCAGCAGGGAATGACCTTCATCAGAATATATTTCAACGGTGTATCATTATTCAAGCGGCTGAAAATTGTCATCTACCACATCATTTTAATTCTTGCAAAATCAGTGCAATATCTGTTTTCCTCAAATAAAGAACGCAACTTTATTGCTATGAAAAACTGCTTTGCAAAAGGGATAATTTATCAGTGTTTGCATAAATAATTTGATTTTGTATTGATAAATTCAAGTTTATGATTTATATTTTAAATATAGACATAAATGGAGAATTTATCATGAAAAACTGTTGTCATGGACATGGCAATCACAACTGCCACAACAATCATGGAAGCTATGGAAGAGGACACGGTAGAAGACGCGAACTATTTGAACAAAAATACGAAGAATATTTGAGAAGCACTTCCATCCCTGAATTTGAAAATGACGAAGATTACGAAAACTGGCTTACGAAAACAGAAGAAGGGCAAAGGCATTTTCTTCATATTCAAAAAATTAAAGAAGAAGTGAACAGAGAAATTCCATGGGGCGGACGAAGAATGAACGCCGGACGAAAAAGCTGCGGAAATAAAATTCCTTTCAACCGCCGCATCGATGAATCAAAACTCGAAATTCTCAAAGATTATGCGCAAAAACACAACATAACCGAAACCGAAGCACTTGAAATTGCCATAGAAAAACTGCTCGACTAATGCGTTACCGTCTTTGAAAAAAGCTGTATAACAACGACACCCGCAATAATCAACCCGATACCTAGAACAGCAGGCAAATCAAGAGATTGTTTGTAAATAAAAAATGCGGCAGCAGAAATCAGAATAATCCCGACTCCTGACCAGATTGCATAAACAACACCCGTCGGTATCTGTGTCATACAAACACTCAAAAAATAAAAAGATACGCCATACAAACAAAGCGATACAACCGTAGGAAGAAGCACCGTAAATCCGTGAGAAGCTTTCAACACGGTAGTCGCTGCAACCTCAGCGATAATAGCTGCAAGCAAATATAAATAAACCATATAATCCTCCATTTTGCAGGAATTATATCGTCGTAAATTTGAAAAAGCAAGCAGCTCAAATTTTGAGAAAGGGAGTTTATATAGCAAAGTCCGCCCAAAATTCCCAAAACAATGTCATACCGAGTATCTGAACAAAAAGGATTCTTCGGGCTAAAGCCCTCAGAATAACGGACTTTTAATAATATCTGCTAAATTTGATATATAAGTTCCTTAGAAAGTATGTTGTAAAAAAAATTTTTTATTGTATGATTATCAATATAATATGGCGGGTGTCGCCAAGCGGTTAAGGCCTCGGATTGTGGTTCCGATATTCGTGGGTTCGAATCCCATCATCCGCCCCATTTTTAACATTTTTCCAGTATTTTAGTTTATAGAATACTGGAAATAGTTCTATTTTAAGGGTTTCGCCGTTGTAAGTCAGGGTTCGGACGCATGTTTGGATTATCTCCCTCTTTACCTCCGGCAATGCTAATCTGAACAGTTCCGGCAGTTGGTTGCAAAAACTCATTATTAGGTTTAATCGG
>CALWNV010000096.1 GCA_944382895.1 uncultured Clostridia bacterium
ATATAAAATACTCATAAAAACAGTTTACATAATGCGCCACTTGACGCCCTGAGGCGTATCTTCCAATATAACGCCTTTTTCCTTAAGATACTCACGAATCTGATCCGCTAAAGCATAATCCTTATCTTTTTTCGCCTGCGCGCGACGAGAGATCTCCTTTTCAATCCATACAGGATCAACGCTGACCTTTCTGTCTTCAAAAAGCAAACCAAGAACATTGACAAGTTCCATAAATTTTTCTCGCGCAAGGACTATAAGTTCTTTTGAAGAAGAGGAGTTTACGGTTCTGTTTATATCCCTTACAAGTTCAAAAATCACAGCTGTTGCGTTAGCTGCGTTCAAATCATCGTCCATTGCCTCAATAAAACGGTCTCTGTATCCAGAAATAAGTTTTGCAACCGATTTTTCAGACTCTTTTATCGTACCTTCAGCCGATTTAAGTAAGAAATCCAAATTATCAAGACAGTTTCTAAGCCGTTCTAAAGAAGTTTTTGCCTGCTCGATGATCTCTGTGTCATAATTTATCGGACTTCTGTAATATGACGTAGCCGCAAAATATCTTAGCGGCTCGTATCCGTATTTCTGCGCAAGATCACGCACGGTAAAGAAATTACCTTTTGACTTGGACATTTTCTTATTATCGATATTTATAAACGCCACATGGAACCAAAAACGCGAAAACTTACAGCCATTAGCACATTCCGACTGCGCGATCTCATTTTCATGATGCGGAAAAACAAGATCGATACCACCGCAATGTATGTCTATAGTCTCTCCTAAATATCGCTTCGCCATCGCCGAACATTCGATGTGCCACCCGGGTCTTCCTCTCCCCCATGGACTTTCCCAAAAAGGTTCGCCCGGCTTATATGCTTTCCATAAAGCGAAATCAAGGTTATCTTCTTTTATTTCATTCACATCTATACGTGCTCCGGCTTCCAGATCATTTATATCCTGTTTGATCAGTTGTCCGTAATTTTTATCAGCACGTACACGGAAATAAACATCGCCATTCTGTTCGTAAGCAAAACCTTTTTCTATAAGAGAAGCTATCATATTGATTATTTCGTCAATATTCTCCGTTGCGCGAGGATTCACGCTCGCACGTAAAATATTCAGTCCGTCAGCGTCAGTATAATATTCTTTTATGTACTTTTCGGCAATTTCTTTTACGGTAATCCCCTCTTCGACAGACTGCTTGATAAGCTTATCATCAACATCTGTAAAATTCTGTACAAAGATTACCTCATTACCCAAAAATTCAAGATATCTGCGCAAAACATCATAAGCTATAAAAGACCTGGCATTACCTATATGAAAAAAATTATACACTGTAGGGCCGCATGCATATATTCTGACCTTCTTATCTTTGATCTCAAAGTTTTCCTTTTTGCCCGTAAGGGTATTAAACAGCCTCATAAATTCTCTCCTTCTGCTGTTTTGAAATAATCATTTAATAACTTTATGTATCCGTGTCGCGATTCCCGGGTTTTTCAGAAGCGTCCTGCGCATCAAGCCTTAGAGTCAGATCATCGATACGTTTTCTAAGTTTATCTATCTGGCACTGAAGTTTGCAGTCTTCCTGAGCATACGGGTCAACAATATGAACATTATCAAAATTATCGACCCTTTTACCGCCGCGGCGGACTACTCTTGCGGGAACGCCTACGGCCGTACTGTCAGGAGGAACTTCATCAAGAACGACCGCCCCTGCAGCTATCTTGCTGTTATCTCCTACTGTAAACGAACCAAGGACTTTCGCCCCGGCACCTACAACAACATTATTACCAAGCGTAGGATGACGCTTTCCGCTTTCTTTTCCTGTCCCGCCCAATGTAACACCTTGATATATAGTGCAATCGTCACCTATTTCAGCTGTTTCACCTATCACAACACCCATTCCGTGATCTATAAAAAGCCGCTTTCCAAGTTTAGCCGCCGGATGAATCTCAATCCCTGTTCTACGTCTCGCACGCTGTGAAATACGCCTTGCTATATAAATCAAGCCGTGCCTGTAAAAAAACGCGGCTACTCTGTGATACATGATAGCGTGCAATCCGGAATAACACATAAAAATTTCGAAAGATGATCTTGCTGCGGGATCTCTTTCCTTAATGGCATCTATGTTATCTTTAAGCCAACCCATTTATCAACCTCTCAGATATTTTCCGTTCTCTTTAAGATACGGGATAAGCGAAAAAACCGTTACCGCCGCAATTATCCACACAAGGATCCCGACAACTAAAGAAAAATCGTCAAACCCCGCTCCGGGAACTGCTAAAGAATAAATATACATATAAATAAACGCCGCGCTCATAAGACACCCTTGAACGACCGTTTTAACTTTTCCCCATATGTTAGCGGCAATAACTTCACCCTTTGCCGCAGCGGAAAGACGGACACCCGTTATAAGAAATTCTCTCGCGAGTATAAGGATAAACGGGACAACAGAAGAAATTCCGCAATCGATAAACGCAGCAAGCACACTTAAAACCAACATTTTGTCTGCGATCGGATCTAAAAATTTACCGAATTGTGAAACAAGATTATATTTACGGGCGATCTGACCGTCCGCTATATCGGAAAGCATCGCCACAATAAAAATCATCCCGCTTATCAGTATCCTGCAAGACAAAGAAACAGAAGCGATCAGGGGATTATCCAATAAAAACAACAGAACAAACGGAATCAGACCGATTCTTATCCAGCATATTATATTCGGTATATTTTTATTTACTTTCATCGCGCACTCCTAAAAGATCATAACCGTCAACGGAATTAATTTTTACCTTTACAAATTCGCCGCCCGAAACATCCGATTCTGATTCAAAAATGACCCTCCCGTCAATGTCAGGAGCCTGAAAATAAGCTCTTCCGAAATATTTTCCGTCTTTTTCACCCTCACATAAAACATCATATGTTTTGCCGATATGCTTTGTATTAATCTCTTCCAAAAGCCTTGCCTGAATTGTCATTATTATGTCTGCACGATCAAGTTTCGTCTGCTCGTCTATCTGCCCGCGCATCGATGCGGCTTTTGTTCCTTCTTCCCTGGAATACGTAAAAACACCTAAATTATCAAATTTTGCCTCTTTGATAAAATTACACAATATTTCAAAATCCTCATCGGTCTCATGAGGGAAACCCGTAATAAATGTAGTTCGCAAAGCTACCCCGTCAACCTTTTTACGTATTTTATCTATGAGAGAAAGCAACATTGCGCTTTTTGCACCGCGATTCATCAATTTCAGGATTTTTTCCGAAGCGTGCTGGAGCGGCATATCTATATACCCGACAAACTTTTCTTCATTTGACATAAGTTCCAAAAATTCGTCAGTTATTCCTTCCGGACGACAATACAATACACGAACCCATTTCACAGTCGGAATCTTGCATGTCTCACGTATAACACGGCACAAATCTGGAAATCGAGTAGTGTCTTGAGCTATCAGATTTATCTCCCGCGCGCCATGAGCCGTAAGAGTCGTTATTTCAGATAAAACACTTTCATATGTTCTCGCCTGAAATTCCCCACGTACCGACGGAATAACACAGTATGAACAATGATTTGAACAACCGTCAGCAATTTTTATATAAACACTGGTATGCCCTGAGGTCAAAACACGATCTCCTTCAGGAGTCTGCGCATTTAACGGCTTGTAATATTCATAAATACCGGAAGACTCTATAGCGTCTGTAATACGGTCAAAGCTTTTTGAACCCAAAACAGCATCAACTTCCGGTATTTCTTTCAATATCTCATTCTGATACCTCTGCGCCATACATCCGGTCACTATCAATTTTTTTAGTTTTCCGTTTTTATACTGAGCCGCATTGAGGATCTCAGCAATAGACTCTTCTTTCGCCGGCCCGATAAACGTACAGGTGTTGACGATAATAACATCGCACTCCTCTGGCTCGGAGCAAAGCTCATAGCCGCGTTTTTTAATCAACGCGAGCATTACTTCCGCATCTATTTTATTTTTTTCGCAGCCAAGCGAAATCATTCCTACTTTAATCATCAAACTCTCCGTTGTCGCCATAGCGCCTGAACGCTTTCGAAATACTTTCAAAATCATAGCCCCGGCGGACAAAATAAGCATACGTTTTATCTCGCTGTGAACGATCGGTAAAAGGTCTGTTTTTCATTTTCGCCGATAAAAGCTTCAGCACCTGCTCTGACATATCTTCACAGCAAGCATCAAGATATCCGCGCCATACCTCGCGAGGGATAAAACGTTTGTAAAGCTCTTCCTCTATACGCTTTTTCCCGTATTTATCTATATATTTATCGATTATTTTTCTTGAATAGTTATCATCATCGATATAACCGCTCTTAACAAGCCTTTCAACCGTTTCCTGTGCAAAGTCCCCTTTTTCAGAAAGTTTTTTCAACATCTCTCCGGAGGAATAATCCCTGCGACCCAAAAGAAAAACCGCATAGCGATATGAGTGTTCTCTCTCAGAATACTCGCGTATTTTATCAAACTGCCGTTGTGTAAAAAC
>CALWNV010000097.1 GCA_944382895.1 uncultured Clostridia bacterium
AATCACAATCAAAAAACCTCTATCGAATACCCTGCCGTATATACTCCATGAGGTTCAAGACGCATCATGTCATATTTCGTCTCAAGGTCTTCCGGAGCGTCAAGCAACGACGGAACTCCGTTCCACGGCTCGATACATACAAAAGGAGCATCAGTTTCGTTCGTATGCCATATCCCGACATACTTAAAATCAGCAAAATCAACCGTAACACCGTGTTTGCCAGTGTTTGAACGTAAAGTTATCTTACGCGCGCAATTTTGTAAAAGAACCGCGTCATTATCAAAAAGATTGTGTTTCAAACGAATTATCCTGTCATTTTCAAGCTGATAAGGTTTTGTTTTCCCAAGAAGAAAAGCTTTCTCACAAAGGATCTCGTCAGGTTTGCACGCTTCCCCGAACTCAAGATAATAATCTTCAAACTTCTCGCCTTCGCAAAGAGGCACGTTGAATCCTGGATGCGCGCCAAGCGCAAATATCATCGTTTCCGATGCAGAGATATTAGTTATAGTATAATCTATAAACAACTTTTTACCTTCGATAAAAAACCTTACTTTATAATCAAAATCAAAAGGATAACTTTTTTTGGTCTCCGTGCTTGATTTAAGATTAAATGTCATAGAGTTGTCGGAATGATCGATAAGATTAAGGTCTGAAATCCATACAAAACCATGAGGGCTCATTATCGAATACTCTTTACCTTTATATATATATTTGCCGTTCTTAACACGACCTACTATAGGAAAAAGACTTGGCGCGTGACCGTCCCAGTATTTTTCGTTACCCACCCATATATATTCTTTGTTCTGCGCATCATGATTGGTTATCGATAAAATTTCAGCGCCTTTAACGGTAACGGCTGTCATTATCTCACCGTTTGTCATCGTATAATACATTTCTTAAAGCTCCTTCGCGATTTCTTTCAGGTAAGCACGGAACCCTTCGCCTATTTCAGGGTGAACAAGAGCCTGTTCCACCTGAGCCTGCATAACTCCGAGTTTATTGCCCATATCATAACGCCGGCCTATAAAATCAACCGCTATCATAGTCCTTGTATTTGCGAGAATTTTCATCGCGTCGGTCAACTGAAGCTCATTACCCGCGCCGAGAGGTGTACGTTCGAGTATCTCATATATCTCCGAGGGCATGATCAATCTGCCGAGGATCGCATAAAGAGAGAGTATCTGATCTTTTGTCGGTTTTTCAATCATATCAGTAAGCTTATAAAGGTTCCCGCGGATATTCTCGACAGCCATTGTGGAATACTTCTGAATAGCCTCCTCAGAAACCGTCTGAACCCCGGCTATACCGAGACCGAACTCCTCATAAGCGTCCGCAAGCTGTTTTGTAACAGGATATTCACGGTTTATGATAACATCGTCACCGTAAAGCACTGCAAACGGCTCATCCCCGGTAAAGCTGCGAGCGGTCTGGAGAGCGCCACCTGTCCCGTTCATCTCTTTTTGACGCACATATACTATATTTGCCATATCGGAAATCCTGAGTACGTCTTCAAGCATCTTTTCCTTGCTCGCGCCGCCGCTGATAAGCTTTTCCTCAAGTTCAGGCGATTTATCGAAATGGTCCTCAATAAGTGTTTTACCTCTTGAGATGACTATCATGATATCTTCTATACCGCTCGATACAAGTTCCTCGACAAGATACTGAACAGCAGGTTTATCTACTATAGGAAAAAGCTCCTTTGGAACCGATTTTGTAGCAGGAAGCATCCTTGTACCCATGCCGGCAGCCAGAATAACACCTTTTTTTACTTTTTTCATGTAAACACACCCCGGAAAATTAAATTATATATTTGATAAGTTTTTTCTTGATAAGAAAAAGAAGAGGCAGACCCAGCCCGTAACAGCAAACAATCTCACCTATAAACACAGAACCTGCGTTAAATAAAAACAGACCCAACTCAACCCCATCAAGTTCCTGCCATGTCAATAACAATCCGACAATCACGGAATTCGAGATCACCGGAGGAAGGGGCGCGAGAAACCACAAATCCCGTTTCCGGAATAGACGAGTACCCGCTGCTCCTATCAGTGTTGCGGCAGTGCCTACAATCATATCAAGCCAAGACACCGGACTGAAAATATTCGCTAAAAGACACCCCACCGTAAGCCCCACGACACTAACAGGAGAAAAATACGGCAGGACAGTTAAAGCCTCCGATATCCTGAACTGCACAGTACCGTAGCTCATGAACCCGAAAGCAACCGTCAAAACCGCGTACAGCGCAGCAACAACGGCTCCGAATGTCAGAGCCCTCAAACTTTTCTTCAATTTTATCACCTCGTATTTTATTAACCGATAAAACGGTTTTCGAGCCGGAAACCCGGCTCAAGTCAGGAGATTGCGACTGACTTTATATGTAAAACAGTATAACACAGTTTGAATATTTTGTAAAGAGGTCATTCAAAAATTTTTTTAGCACTGTCAAGAAAATCAATACGAAAAAGCCCTACAGGTAATTCAGGAACACACACATATCCGCGAAACGCTTCTGAAAACAACGCGACACCTATATTCTTCTCATTGCCGCACGGAAGAATGAATGTCACTTTCCCGTCTCCGGCCGTTTCGATTTCAAACTCCTGTTTCAGATCTATTTGTACAAAACGCCCTTTTTTCGCGCGTTTTTCAACACAGATATGATCCTGAGCGATAAACTCTGAAAATTTTTCTGTATATTCGGAAGGAAAATACATCTGATACCTCGCGTACGCGATCTCATTAAACGAACGTACCTCTTCATAAACCCTCTGAACTTCTATTCCGGCAGGAAATGAGTCCTTGAGCATATCCAGCACGCTTTGAGGAAAAAGAGGTCTGTCAAGCCGAATATCAAGAAGTTCACATAAACCGGTAACACCTACTGGAAGCGGCGGTGAAAATACGAGATAAGGATGAGGATTAAAACCCTGTGTATAGTATACGGGAATACCGGCGCGTTTTAGGGATCTTCCCGCTGTGCGAACCAAATCCAGATGTGAAATAAACCTTGCCGAATCCTTTTTAGCGAACCTGATACGCACTGCATACATCCCCCTTACACAATCGGTTTACTCCACAGCCGGAACACTGATCCTTACAATTAGGCGTAGTTTTCGCCTCATAAGCTTTTTCACATTCACGTTTCAAAAAAGATTTCGTTATACCTATGTCGATTATATCCCATGGCAGAGTTTCATCAAAATCACGGCGTCGTCCGGCATATTCCTCAACAGAAAGTCCTGCATCACGTATGGCGTCCATCCAAACATCAAACTTAAAATGATTATCCCAGCCGTCAAGCTTGCATCCGTTGCGCCACGCAAGAAGAAGAGCTTTACCCAAACGCCTGTCACCCCGCGCAAAAACGCCTTCCAGAACACTTTTTGTACCGTCATGATACTTTACCTTTATTTTACGAGTTTTAATAAGGCTTAAAAGATATTTCTGTTTACGTTCTATTTCTTCAAGAGATATCTGAGGTTCCCATTGAAACGGTGTAAACGGTTTGGGGACAAAAGTTGCAAGACTTATAGTTATCTGTAACCCCTTTCCCTTTGTCTGAGGAATGGTTGAAAACAAATGCAGTATCCTTTCCGCAGTTTTAGCGATACCTGCTATATCCTCATCCGTCTCCGTAGGCAATCCTATCATAAAATAGAGCTTGACGGCACTTGTTCCGTTCTCAAACGCGATGCGACATGTATTCATTATATCGTCGTCCGTCACGTTCTTGTTTATAACGTCTCTAAGGCGCTGAGTCCCCGCCTCCGGCGCAAAAGTCAGGCCGCTTTTTCTTACCGACTGAGTTTTATCGAGAATCTCTTTTGTAAAATTATCTACACGCAGCGACGGAAGCGAAAGATTGATATGCTGAGGAATACAATACTCTAAAAGTCCGTCTGTAAGTTCAGAAAGTCTCTCAAAATCAGAAGTCGAAAGAGAAGTAAGAGAAATTTCATCATAACCGGTATTTTTACAAAGCTCCACCGCCTGTCTGATAAGAGTTTTGGGAGATTTCTGCCGATACGGACGATATATCATCCCCGCCTGACAAAATCTGCACCCTCTTATACATCCGCGCATAATCTCAAGCATGACACGGTCATGAACGATCTCCGCGCTCGGAACAACAAAAC
Organism: uncultured Clostridia bacterium; assembly: GCA_944382895.1. Lineage (GTDB taxonomy): Bacteria > Bacillota > Clostridia > Oscillospirales > UBA644 > QAKR01. The sequence continues at coordinate 4,137 of CALWNV010000097.1, forward strand.
TACGCGGATAATATACATTGTCAATATCTTGTATAATTGCTCTTTTTATCTTTTTTGCCCCATCATGGAAAGCCGGAACATACATACATTCCAACTCCGCAGCTGCTTCAAGAAATTTATATTTATTACCCTTATGTTTCAGATAAAGCTCAAAAAGAGGAGCATAAAACTCTTCGCCCTCGCCGATAAAAAATATATCTACAAAATCTGCGAGAGGAGCCGGATTGCACGCGCAGGGCCCGGGCATGCCGTTCATAATATAAATAAACCCGTTTTTATGTTCCCGGTCTATAAACATGCCTGCCAGTAAACC
>CALWNV010000098.1 GCA_944382895.1 uncultured Clostridia bacterium
AATCGTGGATTGTATGCGTATTGTTCTGGGAATAATGGATCAAAAGTTTCAGACAAAAATATACTTATAAATAATTTTTCATCTGAGGATGTGAATACTTCGGTTGTTTTAGATAAGATAAAAAGGGCGGATATTATAAACAGCTGTCTTTCGTCATCAGAAAATTCCTGTGATATTCTGTTAGACTACAGTGGTGCTGCTTTATTTTTCAATACTAATTTTGACGGGGTTAAAAATATAAACGGCGGTACGGCTGAGTTTACCGGATGTATTTTTGATGAGACTGATATTCCTTTTTCGGTAACAGACGGTCTTGTTCGTGTTACGGCTTCAATTTTTGAAAATGAGAATTCCTCCGCGCATCTGAAGGCAACGGGCGGTACAGTGATTTTTGAGGCAAATATAATAGAAACTGCTTCTTTGTATAATGGTTCATCTACCGGGTATATAAAAACATCAGTTGAAGATGGTGTGTCGGTGTATGATAATTTTAATCTGAAAAGAGTTGACTATGAAAATGTCGATTAAAAAGATCCTTGCTGCAGGTGCTGTTATTTTGTCTTCGGCAATAATTTTGTGTTCGTGTACTGTTGTCCGAGGCGATATATCCGATGATATACAGCTTAATCAGTTTTTTGGCAATCATATGGTCCTTGCCAGAAATAAAAAAGTGGCGGTTTTCGGGACAGGAAGAGACGGCGTTTTGGTTGAAGTCGAATTTAACGGGCAGATCAAGCAGACAACGGTTGAGAATGGAAGTTGGAAAATTTATCTTGACGAGATGCCTGCAAACTGTGAAGGACAAAATCTTTATGTCCGTGCTAATGGAAGGACTAAAACATTAAGTGACGTTCTTGTCGGTGAGGTCTGGTTTTGTTCCGGTCAATCCAATATGTTTTATCCTGTTGGCGAATATGGTGACCGTATGTATGAAGAATTTATTCCTGATGCAGATAATCCGCTTATACGTGTGGGTAATGTTTTAAACATGGACTGGACCGTGAGTTCTGTTGAAAATATAGACGAACAGCCTGCGTATTCCGCTGCGTTTTCACAGCGTCTTCAGGAGTTGACAGGTGTCCCGGTCGGAGTAATCGTTCGCTCTGTCGGAGGCACCGCTATTGTATATTTCCTTGAGGGAAGTGTCGTTTATAATACGTATATAAAGCCTGTTATGCCCTTTACTTTTAACGGGATACTTTGGTATCAGGGTGAAAATGACACTACACATACAGATACGTATGAGGGATATTATACCCAGTTGGTAGAATTATACAGAAAAGGGTTCGAAGCTCCTGATTTGCCGTTTATCGCTACGCAGCTTGCGAATTATAAACTGGATGGGGAACAGGAAAGACAGTGGTCTGAAATGCGTCTTGTTCAGCTTGACTGTCTTGACGCTGTGGAAAATTCATATCTCGTCTGTCAGCTTGAAAGTACTCGTGATGCCGAAAATATCCATCCGGACAACAAAAAAAGTCTCGGGATCCGTGCTGCGGATATTGTGGGAGAGTGTTTGCTCGGTATAGATGGTGTTTACGGGACGTCTCCTCGTTTTGAAAAAGCTGAGAAAACTGAAAACGGTATATTGGTAACTTTTTCGGGTGTTAATACTGGGTTATCTCTTAAGGAAGGAGATACTGTGTCGGAGTTGAGATTGTGTGAAGCTGACGGGGTTTTTTATGAAGCGGACGCAAAAATAGTATCGCCAAACCAGGTGCTTGTGATATCCTCTGAGCCGGCTTCTGTAACCGGCGTATCATATTGTGATATTTCTGTTCCGCATATAAATATGTATGATGGTGAGAATCCTGTTTTCAATTTTAGATATTTTTTTGAATAAGAAATATTCTGAATTTACATGTGTGAAGAGTTTTTAGCTTATGTATTGTTATTATGAAAACCCATGTTGAAAGAGTAATAAAAAACAGACGGATATCCGGCTTGCCGAGGGTATCCGCACGCCCAAATAGCGCATACACCTCCGAATCATTCCAAACTATACTTTGTATAGAGATGCCGATAAAATCTTATAACAGTTTCAGCATATCCGGCACAAGATGTCCCAGTACATTGAGATTGATAACGGTATTTTGAAGGAAATGATAATCAAAGTGAGTGGCCTTTTGGATTGGAGAAGAGATTGGGTTTTCCCTGAGCGGTGTGATATCTTCAAATCTCATCCCTTGCGGCAAAACAATAATTCCGCCGGGTATAACCCATCGACACGCTGCTTGATGCCACAGAGCTTTTTACAGATGTAACTTCGTTGTTCTTCTGTGAAATAATCGCCGGTTTTGGCTTCATAATCCGAAATATATTCTTCTGCAGACCGCTCCTGCAAAGTAGCTATCGCGCCTGCATATGCAATCTTGTTTACTCCAAACAATTCCTGCATAAATGCAAATTCGTTGTATTGTTTTGAAACAGGAAAAATTAAGCCAATATCGGGCATCTTGCTACCATCATAGCTCATAAATGTTTCATACGGAATATTGTGTCCGTCTGATTTCAATGGACATCCGCACACAGGGCAAACCTGATCTGGCAAATCAAATCCGTCTAACGCGGTCGCTTTAAAATCAATGTAATGATATTGAGGACAGTAATAGTACAGCGGCAAAGGATTAGTATCGGAAATTTCCAAAAGAAATGCAACGAGTACCGAGCCGACAGAACCGTGAGCACCAACATAATAGCCTGAATCATTCATATATCTGACCATGCAACGAGAAATCCAATAATAAACAGCATATTCGTGCTTTTGGATATATGTTAATTCGGTTTCCAATCTTTTCGCTATTGACTCAGGAAGGACATTCCCGTACATTGCTTTGGCTTTTGCGTATGCCAATTCCTGTACTTATTCATATGCATTTTCTATTACCGGAGGGAAAAATCCTTCTTTCATGGGAATCGTCTGTGTTATGAGGTCAGAGATCCTATTCGTGTTGGTGACTAACGATTTGTAGGCCGCATCTTTACCAAGATACGAAAACTCCACGAGCATCTCATCTGTAGTGTGGTAAAAAAGGTTTTTTTGAGCGTGCTTGTATTCGTTCACAACACGAATTACCTAGTGACAGATCTCATCCTCTTTCTGTAGATATTGACAGTTGTCGGTCGCCACCATCGGTATGTCAAGCTTATTTTATTCCCTAAGGAATAAATTTTTTATATATCGTGCGTTCTGTTTCGTCTTTGGTGGGATATATTTCGAAGTAGTCATAAAAAGCTGCTACCTTTTCAGGATTCCTGCCATAAGCCACCGCTTCGTACAATTCTCCCTCATTGCCACAGGAACCGATAAGTAGATTTTTGCGGTTTTGATTTACCACATCCCAACTTACCAAATCACAAACACCATCGTTGTTTATGGAAGAAATGATTGTATAGAGTTCTTTGATACCGAATTGATTTTTGCAAAGTATGGTAATGTAATACGGCGCTCTTCCATCTTCATTCATATAGCAAAGTTCCGCATAGTAAATCACCTTTAAGGTCGAATCACCACATTCTTTATACGCGTCTGCAAATGCAGGAAAGTCCTGCACATTATTAAGATTGATAAAAGCGATTGCTTTATGAGAATGTGCAATAACATATTCCAACGATTCTTTGGAGGTCAATCACTGAAATATTTTCGGATAGTTTGGTATGTAAATGCAGTTCTACACGTTCCATTTCTTCCATAGTTTTTCTCCCTCATTTATTTTTTGTAAACCTACATTTCCAGCAGGTTTTCTGTATAAATTTTGAAGCGGCGAAAGCACTGAATTCCCTAAACAACTTTAAAATTTATCCTACTGCCACCGTAACGATCCTGCATTCACTTTTGATCTTCTGTATGTCGACCGCTGACAGCAATTTCTTTTGTGCAAGAGCAGTGGCAAGCTTTTCAAAGAATTCCCAATTGGCCGACAAAATTTCTTTTGCTTTGCGGTAATATTTTTCAATCTCGGTCGTAACCGCCTCTTCTTGTGCTGACATAAGACGCTGCGAATCGTTGTGTTCAGATGCATGGAGACGAAATCCGATAATGCAGGTGTTGACGATCAAATCCCTTGCCATGTTAAAGGCCTGATCCAAATCCCGTTCGCAGCCAATGTCGGAAATCCCGAATTTCCGCTCTATGGCCGCAATTCCTCCAAGTGAACCGATAATACGACTTTTATTCCAATAAAGCGGCGTTTTGCTGTTATCATTATAGTAACTTGTGAACCCGCCTCTCTTTCGAGTTGCGTTGTATGCGGAGACAAGCGTTACGCTTCCCGGGCAGAGCACTTCGGATATTACAGCATGTCCCGCTTCGTGATATACGATCTGCGAGACAACATGGTCTGGGTCGGAAAGACCGCAGGAAAAATCATCCTGTTCATCTACAAGATCATCTTCGTCATCTGGAAAAGCTTGAAACACCGTCCGCATACAGGCCTTCAAAAAATG
>CALWNV010000099.1 GCA_944382895.1 uncultured Clostridia bacterium
AGAAAAAAAAAAAAAAAAGATAAAAGCGCGTAGCTGCTTCACGGTCTCGGCGGAGAACAGTCCACATGGCCTGATTTCTCAATGCTGCCGTTTTATGCGCTTGAGGGCGAAACCGTATATGTCATGCCCAACGCCGAAAGAAGTTTTTATACCGATATGAAATACGGTCTCAGGTTTTTCACATATGTATCAGAAGAGCTTCCTCAAATCTGCCAAAGCCTGTTTAATATCGCGTCTGAACCTGAAAACACTGCGATAATAGGCGTTTCTATGGGCGGATACGGCGCGCTTAAATGCGCAGCGTCAAATCCGGGGAAATACAGCATGTGCGGCGCGATAGCTCCCGCCTGTCTGTTTCTTAAACAGGATATTGAAGCTCTTCTTCCATCGGAACGGGAAGAAGAAATTGAAAAAAAATACGGTCAAAGCATATTAAAAGATCTTATACATGCATTCGGCGAAGAACTGGAAATCAATGAAAATAACGATATCATATCTCTGTTTGAAAAAAACAGGGAAGGCTTATCATCGACCGTATTTTATACTGCCTGCGGAAAACAAGACCCATATCGTAAAGATAATCTGAGATTTTGCGATTTGGCAGATAAGCTCGGTATTATCTATAACTATGAAGAATGGGATGGAGGGCATGAGATTCCGTTTTTCAATCAGGCGCTTAAAAAAGCGATAGAACGCTTTCATTTATAAACGCATATTTTTAATTTCCTATGATATAACAGATATTTTTTATAATACATTTAAGGTGATTGTATGGATAACAAAAAGCTTGCCGACAGACTTTTCCCAAAAGTACATATGACACCGGAAGAGCTTGAAGCGAAATTTCCGCCAAGAAAACTTCCGGAAGGCGCAAAAGTGACAAGGTTCGCACCGAGTCCCACAGGATTTGTACATTTCGGGGGGATGTATCAGGTAATGATAGGCGAACGTCTCGCGCATTTATCGGGAGGGATTTTTTATCTTAGGATAGAAGATACCGATTCCAAACGTGAAGTTTCAGACGCGGCGCGAAGGCTTATACAAACTCTCCGTGACTACGGTATAAATTTTGACGAGGGCGCGGATATCGGGGAAGACGGGACAATATGCGACAAAGGAGAATACGGACCTTACAGACAGTCTTTACGCGCAAACATATATCATGTTTATGCAAAAAAGCTTGTGAGCGAAGGTAAAGCATATCCGGTTTTCACATCGGACGAGGAACTTGAAGCCGTTCTCGCCGCAGATAAAAAAGAAGAAAACAAAACAAAAGACTGGGAGTCGGAGGCTGAAAAACAACGTCTGGAAACATTGAAAAACAGAAATTTTACTCTTGACACGGTTGAAAAAGAACTTGCGGCGGGACACAAATTCGTATTAAGGATTCTTGCCGACGGCGATCCGAACAAAAAGACCATTTTTGATGACCTCGTAAAAGGTCGGCTTGAAATACCCGAAAATGACGAAGATTTTGTTCTGCTGAAATCAGACGGGATACCCACTTACCATTTCGCACATGCCGTAGACGATCATTTGATGAGGACTACACATGTCATACGCGGAGAAGAATGGCTTCCGTCGATCGCTAAACATATAATGCTTTTCAGGTATCTGGGTTTCAGAATGCCTAAATATATACATACGGCACAAATAATGCGCCTTGATGAAAACGGAAACAGAAAAAAACTTTCAAAACGTGATCTCGGCGCCAATATGGACGACTATGACGAAAAAGGATATCCCAGGGAAAGCGTGACAGAATACCTGATGACGCTGATAAATTCCAACTTTGAGGAATGGCGCGCGCAGAATCCGTCAAAGCTATACACGGAATTTCCTTTTTCAATTAAAAAAATGAGTGTGTCGGGATGTCTTTTTGATTATGATAAACTTATGGATGTAAGTAAAAACACTATTGCACGCATGAGTGCCCGGCAAGTATACGACCGACTTTTGTCCTGGACAAAAAAATATGACACTGAATTTTATATACTTCTCAACGACAACGAACAATACGCAATTGATATACTGTCTATAGGCCGCGGAGGTAAAAAACCACGTAAAGATTTCGGGACATGGAGTGAAGTACGCAATAATATAAGTTTCTTTTACGACACACTTTTTACCCCTGATTATGAATATCTGAAAAACGCGGACAAGCAAACAGTATTGTCTGTTTTAAGCGAATATCCTACACTTTACGACGAACGTGATGACCAAAACGAGTGGTTTACCAAACTTAAAAGCCTTGCCTCGAAACTCGGCTATGCCCCGGAAATGAAGGAATATAAGGAAAATCCTGAAAATTTCAAAGGCAGCGTCGCGGATATCGCAATGATTTTGCGCGTAGCAGTAACAGGCAGGCAGCAATCTCCCGACACATTTGAGGTCATACGTATCATGGGCAGGGAAAAACTGACAAAACGCGTAGCTCTGGCACAAAAAAGTCTTTTTTGAAAAACACCTGAAATACCTGAAAGAGGAATATGTAATGGAAGAAAAAAACACAAATTTTATTCATGATATAATTGATGAAGATCTCGCCAGCGGTCGGGAAGACCATGTCCATACCCGCTTCCCGCCAGAACCTAACGGGTACCTCCATATCGGAAGCGCGAAAGCAATATGGATAAACTGGAACACCGCTAAAAAATACGGTGGGAAATTCAATCTCCGTTATGATGATACAAACCCCGAAAAAGAAAGCGATGAATTTGTAAAGTCCATTTACGAAGATATACTGTGGCTCGGCGCAGAACCTGACGGAGGGGTCTATTACGGTTCCGACTATTTTGATAAATGCTTTGAATTCGCCGTAAAACTGATAAAAGACGGCAAGGCATATGTGTGTGACCTTACGCCTGAACAAACCGCGCAATACCGGGGAGATTTCAATACTCCGGGAAAAAACAGCCCGTACCGTGACAGAACAGTAGAAGAAAACCTTTTGCTGTTTGAGAAGATGAAGAACGGGGAATTTGAGGACGGCGAAAAAACTTTACGCGCAAAAATAGATATGTCATCTCCGAACATGACAATGCGGGACCCTGTGATCTACCGTATAAAAAAAGGACTCCACCATCACAGACAGGGCGACAAATGGTGCATATATCCCATGTACGATTTTGCTCATCCTATTCAGGACGCGATCGAAGGGATAACTCATTCATGCTGTTCAGACGAATTCAAAAACAACAGGCCAATGTATAACTGGGTAGTTGACAACATAGGTTATGAACACAAACCACATCAATATGAATTCGGACGTATGAATGTAACATACACCGTTGTTTCAAAACGTTATTTACGCGAACTTGTATATTCCGGCAGCGTTGACGGCTGGGACGATCCGAGGATGCCGACCATCTGCGCGTTGCGTCGGAGAGGATATACGCCATCAGCGATTTTTGAATTTATAAAAAGAGCCGGAGTGAGTCCCGACAGAACAACCATAGACGTTGAACTTCTTGAATATTGTATCAGGACCGAACTCAACGAATTCGCTCCTCGGCGTGTCGCTGTGGCTGACCCGGTAAAAGTGGTAATAACCAATTATCCTGAAGACAAAACGGAATATTTCTCACTTCCAAACAATCCGAAAGATGAGAGCGCCGGAACAAGAGAGTTGCCGTTTACAAAAGAACTTTATATCGACAGCTCGGATTTTGCGGAAATCCCTCCTCCGAAATTCTTCAGACTCAAGCCGGAAGGAGAAGTACGCCTTATGGGTTCATATATCATCAAACTTGATGATATAATTAAAAATGATGACGGAACCATAAAAGAGCTATTATGCACTGCCGACCTTGAAACGGGATGCGGTGTCCCCGCTGACGGTCGTAAAATAAAAGGAACAATACACTGGCTTTCCGCCCGCCACGCAAAAAACGCCCGTTTATACTTTTACGACAGGCTTTTTACGCGTCCGGACATATATGCGCTCTCGAAAGATGAGAACTTGCTTGATTTTATTAATCCGGAATCGCTCAGAATCTGTGAAAACGCAAAAATTGAGCCAGACCTCGCGCAAGCGAAAGCCGGCGACAGCTTTCAGTTCGTGCGAAGCGGATATTTTTGCAAGGACACAAAAAACGAAGACACTTTCAACCTGATCGTAGGTTTGAAAGAAGGTTATAAAATCCAATAAAAATTATATATCGTGCACTTAAAATGTTTTATCCGGGTTTTGGCGCAGCCGGAGCCCGGATATTCATGTATTCGGGGTTATCATATAAAACCTTAACAGATAGGGAAGTGAAAAGATGTCTGATATTCTTGAAAAATACACATTCGGAGGCGTTAAAATAACTTTT
>CALWNV010000100.1 GCA_944382895.1 uncultured Clostridia bacterium
AAGAATAAGCTGCGAATCATCATAGATGAGAGTTCCCGGAAACCCCTCCGAATTTACACAATCAAAAAAGAATGTAACAAGGAGTTTTCCGTCTTTATACACTTCAGAAGGGCCTTCAACAGAACAGGTACATTTAGAGGCCGCTGTTAAACTGTTTGCGGAAAAAGTTCCAATAATCAAAATAATCGTAAAAACAATAATTGCTATCTTTTTCATATATGAAAGCCTCCTCCGCATTGTAAAACATACAAGAATATGGTATCACATTTACCTTTTATTGTCAATAGTAAAATCGCTAATCGTTAATTTTTTTTGACACCATTTTCAGTAAAACGGCAAAAATCATTCGATTTTTTGATATGCGATACGCGGAGAGCCATATGATGTGTAAATTATTCCGCATTTTATGAACCCGTTTTTTTCCAAAGATTTCTGCATCGGTAAATTATCAGCGTGAGTATCACATCTTATATTACCATATACGGGGAAAAAAGTCTCAGTTATCATTCGTACAATCCCTTTACCAGATCCGTCACAGGCAACTCTGTGAATTGTCGCATATTTCCCGTCAGAAATCCATTTTCCTTCAATGTAACTATAATCAGGTTCAGGTTCAGTCATTAATGCAAAAACAGCGGTCACCGTTTTTTCTTCAATTACATAAAGCTGTTTTTTCTTCAAATCATCAGAGATGATCTTTTCAGAAGGATATGTATCCCCCCATTGATCCGGGTTCCCATTTTCAGCCATAAAATGACGGGCGATATCATATATTTGAAATATTCGAGCCATGTCTTTATATTCAGCTCTACGTATCGGCATATGCAGTTTCTCCTTTATTCAACTATCCGTAATATCTCAAAAACTCAAACTGAAAATCTTTTTCCTGATTCTATGTCAATCCAGTGAAAATCCCCGGCCTCATAGATAACGGAGCTATGAAAAGAATTTTCTTTGGGAATAGACACTGATCCCGGATTCACAAAAATAAATTTTCCATAATCTTTATATTTAGGTATATGAGTATGACCATTAAGCAAAATATCCCCTTCGGAAAGAAGCGGAAGATGCTCTTCATTGAAAATATGTCCGTGCGTCGCAAAAAATGTTTTGCCATTATCATAAACTAATATATAATCAGACGTGACAGGAAAATCCAAGACCATCTGATCTACCTCGGCTTCACAATTACCTCTTACCGCAATAATATATTCACTCAATGGATTAAGCATTTTTATTACTTCTTTAGGCGCATACCCTTTCGGAAGATCGTTACGCGGTCCGTGATAAAGAATGTCACCCAATAATAAAAGTTTGTCTGCGCGTTCATTTTCAAATATTTTAAGCATTTTTTCGCAGTAATATGCTGAACCATGGATATCTGACGCTATCATTAATCTCAATAATGTTCGCCTCTTTAATCATATTATGTATAGTTTAATTATACCGTAAATAAATATTTTTGTCAATAATTACAACTATAAAAGACCGTACATAACAGTAATAAATCTATTATGTACGGTCGGCAATTCAAGTAAAGTATGTTATTTTTTCGAAAGGTAATCATCTATCGCTGTTGCCGCGGTTTTTCCGGCGCCCATAGCGAGAATAACCGTAGCTGCGCCGGTAACGGCATCACCTCCGGCATAAACACCTTTTTTAGTAGTTTCGCCTGTTTCTTCATTTACTACAAGACCTCCGTGTTTTGTTACTTCAAGGCCGGGGGTCGTGGATTTAATAAGAGGATTAGGGCTTGTCCCGATAGCCATTATTACACAATCAAGATCTATTGTAAACTCAGAATCTGGTATAACCACAGGCCTGCGACGTCCAGATTCGTCAGGTTCACCAAGTTCCATTTTCACACATTCGATCCCGATAACAGAACCGTTTTTAGGATCTCGCCTGTCATCAGCATTTTCATATCCAAGAATTCTTGTTGGATTGCAAAGAAGATGAAATTCGATTCCTTCTTCAACTGCATGCTCAACTTCTTCTTTCCTCGCAGGGATCTCTTCCATACTGCGTCTGTAAATGATGTACACCTTTTCAGCGCCAAGCCTGAGAGCGGTTCTTGCCGCGTCCATCGCAACATTACCGCCGCCGATTACTGCAACTTTGTGCGCATGCATTATTGGGGTAGAACTGTCAGGATTATATGATTTCATAAGATTGTTTCTCGTAAGAAACTCATTCGCAGAATAAACACCTTTCAGAGATTCACCCTCGATGCCCATAAACCGAGGAAGCCCTGCGCCGCTGCCTATAAACACGGCTTCATAACCCATTTCAAAAATTTCATCGACAGTAAGTGTTTTGCCGATAACCATATTTGTTTCAATATCGACACCCAAGTCAGTCAGTGCGGAAACTTCTTTCTCAACAATCGCTTTCGGGAGACGAAATTCCGGAATACCGTAAACCAACACTCCTCCTGCTTTATGAAGAGCCTCAAAAACCGTGACTTTATACCCTTTTTTGGCAAGATCACCGGCACAGGTAAGCCCCGAGGGGCCGGATCCTACAACTGCGACTTTATGACCGTTTTGTTTTGGGGCTTTTGTACTGTCAGTACAATGTTCGTTATGATAATCGGCAACAAAACGCTCAAGCCTTCCTATTCCCACGGGTTCCCCTTTTATCGCTCGGACACATTTACATTCGCATTGAGTCTCCTGAGGACAAACACGACCGCAAACAGCGGGAAGTGATGAAGATTCGGCAATAACCTGATATGCTTTTTCAAACTCACCGTTTTTGACATGAGAAATAAACCCGGGAATATTTATATTAACCGGGCATCCTGCCACACATGGCATATTTTTACAGTTAAGACAACGGGCAGCTTCGTCTATCGCGGTCTCAGCTGTATAACCCAACGCAACTTCTTTAAAATTATGCGCGCGCTTTTCCGCGGACTGAACAGGCATCTCATTTTTTTTCAAACTCATATTAGGCATCGGATTCAACCTCCTTCTTAAAAAGGTTACAGGTTTCTTCATATGCGTGACGTTCGAAATCTTTATACATTGAGCCACGTTCCATCGCTTCATCAAAATCCACTTCAAATCCGTCAAAATCAGGTCCATCCACGCACGCAAATTTTGTCTTACCTCCGACGGTAAGTCTACAACCTCCGCACATACCTGTTCCGTCGATCATTATAGGATTCATAGAAACAGTTGTTTTTACCCCATATTCTTTTGTTACCGCGACAACAAATTTCATCATTATCAAAGGACCGATTGCAATGACTTCATCATATTTCTCTCCGTTTTCGATTGCTTCTTTAAGAGGAACTGTCACAACTCCCTGACGCCCATAGGAACCGTCATCTGTCATGACTACAAGTTTACTGCTCACCTTCTTGAATTCATCTTCAAGAATCAATAAGTCTTTGTTACGGAAACCAATAATGGAATGCACTTCACAACCCATATCATGCAGTTTTTTCGCAACCGGCAATGCAATAGCGCACCCTACACCACCGCCCACGACGCAGACTTTTTTCAGCCCGTCTGTCTTTGTTGGTTTCCCTAAAGGTCCGACAAAATCACAAATACAATCTCCTTCATTAAGTTCATTGAGTTTCTTTGTGGTCGCACCAACTATTTGAAAAATGATTTTTACGGTCCCTGCCTCTCTGTCATAACCGGCGACAGTAAGAGGTATCCGTTCCCCGTTCTCATCAACACGTAATATAATAAACTGTCCTGCTTCGGCTTTTCGAGCAACAAAGGGCGCCTCGACATCCATTTCCGTTACAGTCGGATTGAGAGGCTTCTTTTTAACAATTCTGTATCCCATATTGTACCTTCCTTTAATTTACAACCGCAACAGCGTGCGGGATTGAGCGTTTCCCTCACGCTGTTGCGATAAGCAGAGAGTAATTTATTAAGATCAGAAGTCAACTTCTGTATCGTAATAGCAGCACTTAAGAAGCTTTTCCATTTCTTCCTGATTGGGCTGACGCGGATTAGACCCTGTGCATGCGTCAAGTATCGCGTTTTTGGCTATTTCCGGAAGTCTTTCAAGAAATACTTTTTCCGGAACAAATCCGTTTTCAGTAGG
>CALWNV010000101.1 GCA_944382895.1 uncultured Clostridia bacterium
ATCCATAAAATAAGCCTCCTCTCTTTATTTTATTGTATGAGTAATTGACTTTTTTTGTGCCGTATAGTATAATATCTGAAGGTGATTTGATGAAATATGTGATTTTTTCGGATTCTCACGGAATTGTTTCCGATATGGAAAGCGTTGTTTTTCGGGAAAAACCCGACAAAATACTTTTCCTGGGTGATATTTCCTCAGACGCGGACGATCTGCGCAACAGATGCCTCAATTACAGCATATGTTCGGTTGCGGGCAATAATGATTTTTTCTCGCGTGAGCAAAGGGATATTATTTTATGTGACTGCGGTCATCGTATCTTTATGACTCACGGGCATTTGTATAAGGTCAAGCTTTCTCTTGATCTCATTGCACGCGCGGCAGCGGGGCAGGGTTGTGATATTGTTTTGTTCGGGCATACCCACAGGCCGCTTGATGAAATTTATAACGGTATCTCTTTTGTCAATCCCGGATCAGTGACATACAGCGGCACTTACGCGGTCATGTCGATAGATGAGCGCCGTGTTGAATTTGAAATAAGGAGTAAGTGAAAAATGGATCTTTCAAACAAATTTCTGATCAGCTCCAGTTACGGGCTGCGCGAACTTTCGGTTTCGGAAAAAGATTATAAGGATTTTATCGCTAACGGGCAAAATCTCATGTTTCTTACCGTTGTATGGGGCGATAAAAAATGGGAGGAAAATTTCTTCACCAATCTGGCGCTATGTGAAAAATATGAGATACCTGTTATTGTGTATGATAATGTCATGAACGACCTTTCCGAAAAACTTACGGAAGAGGATGTGAAAAAATACACGGCAGCGTATTCTTCGAGCCCGGTGTATTCCGGCAACGGCTTTGCCGATGAGCCGGGTCCCGAGCAGTATCCGGCGCTTGCGCATATTGTCGGGACGTATTTACGTGTTTTCCCTGATAAGCGTACGTTTATCAATCTTTTACCACTTTACGCGGCTAATTTCGTTTTCGGGGATCTTGATTATGAGGAATATCTTGAGTCTTTCGCGAAAACCGTACCTGTAGACCATATTTCCGTGGATATATATCCGTTTACCGTTGATGATAACGGTGTCAAATATACATATGACGAGTATTTGCGCTCTCTGGACATGCCGGCGCAGATATGCAGAAAGTATAATAAAGAGTTTTGGCTTTATGTCCAGTCTATGGAGTTTTTACCAAACCGTGAGCCCGGGCTTGAGGAGATGCGTTTTCAGGCATGGTCCGGCCTGTCATTCGGGATGACTCATTTCATGCATTTTTGTTATGATGTTCCAGGAGGCTCGATCCGGGAAGACCGTACGAAAAAACCTTTATGGTCGTATACACGTGCGGTAAATACGGAACTGGCGGCTTTTTCCGATATATATATGGGATATAAAAATCTGGGCGCTTATGTTTATGAGTCGGGTGAAGTTCCCGAATACACCGTGTTTGAGAATAATTACAGCGATTTTGACTGTATGAGGATACTCTCATCGACCGAAACTTTGCTTGTCGGGTGCTTTGATGAAAAAGCCGGCAGCGGAAAGGCGTTTACGCTTGTGAACATGTCGGAAGTCTCGGCGGGGAAAATCGCGGACGTCGAATTTTCGGTTCCCGGCGCGGCGAAAGTTACCGCGTATATCAAAGGGATACCTCATGAACTGAGAAGCGTTGATGAAAAGTATTATATCAGTCTCGACTGCGGTGAGGGAGCGTTTGTTACGGCTGAATATCGGTGACTGTGTTTTTTCACGATATTTCGCGGTGTATAAATCACGGTCCGGACAGGATACGGTATGAATATAAATAAAAGACGTCCCGGCACAAGGTCTTTATGACCGCGGCCGGGACGTCCTGATTTATTTTTTTAAGTGTAATCCGGTTGATAAAAGTTATATATTGTTTTTTCTTGACATGGAATATTTGCTTACTGCCTCATTTGAAAGCCCGGCGCCGGACAGCATCTTTTTTGCCCAGCGCGGAAGTGTCTCGTTGTATTTTATCTCAAAAACCACATGTCCGTCCGGGAATTGAGGTGTCATGACCTTTTTTTTGAACAAATCAAAGTCTGAGACAGTATACCTGACGTCTTCATCAAAAGTTACCCTTACATCCTCAAAAGGAAGGATGAATGCGCGGCGTTCGTATTCGACGATCGCGCGGGGTCTGTAAACGCCTTCTTTCAGGGTGACATAAAACCGTACCGCTTCATCTGTGCCTTTCCCGAGCAAAGGATCAAAATTTCCCTCTGAAATCATTTTTACCTCTTCTCGGCTGAGCCTGACTTTGTCTTTATATTCCCAGATATCCACTTTCCGCTTCATTTCAAAATGCGCCCAGTCATAATCGTATCCGTATGTGCGTATTCGCATTTTTTTGCGGTCAAAAGCCCCGAGTTCTTTGTCAAAATAGTCATTGTCGGCTATACCGTCAAAATACAGGCTCGAAATAAAATATTTCCCCGTTTCGTCACAGTACGGGTCGGGTTCCATGTATTTTTTGCATATGTTCAGATATTTTTCATACTCATAACGATTGAGTATGTATTTGTATTCGTTTCTGAAAACATGCTGTGTTTTCGGCATAGGTGTATGGAAAAGCAGATTGGATGTCATTCGCGTAAAAGGTGAGATTTTTTTTCTTTTATCAGATCTCCTCATTTTTAGCCACCAAGTTTACGGAAAGGACTCCCTGTATCTGTGATACTTTTTCCACGAATGCGTTGTCCGCTCCTTTACGGAATTGCAGCTCATAGATAATTTCTACTGAGTCCTCTGCGGTGTTTTTCATGCGCATGCGGAATTTCTTTGTATAGTGGTTGAGTGTTTTTGAAAGTCTGTCATGTTCAAGGGATGAGTCCGCCCTGATCACAAGCAGATATCCGGTATCCGAAAAACCTGTAAGACCGAAAACCACAACGCATATACCGATGAACAGTGTACCCAGAAGCGCTACCGGATAAAGACCTGTGCCCGCCGCAAGGCCTGCCGCTACTGACCAGAACACAAACGTGATATCGCGGGAGTCTTTTACTGCATTGCGGAATCTTATTATCGACAACGCGCCGACCATACCGAGGGATAACGCAAGATTGCTTCCGATGATCATCATGATCACAGCGGTTACAAGTGTAGTTATAAATATGGTCCCGCCGAAATTTCTGTTAAATGTCACGCCGTTAAATGTAAATTTATAGATAAAATAAATAAACACCGCTACTAAAAGAGCTACAGCCATTCTTATAAGTATGGTCTGAATGGAGAGTTCTCCTGAAATTCCCCATATCTCGTCCCATACATTCGCTTTGTTGTCAGATGCCAGCAAAATCACGTTATTCATCATAAACCCTCTTTCCCTATTTCCACAGCCGCTTTCTCGGCAGATTGATTTTTATTTGTGAAATGTTGTCTATCATGTCTGCGGCAATGCCCGCGCCCGTCGCGACGCAGGAGCTTGCGTCCGATGCCACGAAAACATGTATCCCTATCTTCGCCGCAAGCATTTTGTCAAATGCATACAGCATGCTCGCGCCTCCGGCAAGCATTATACCGTCCGCAGATATATCCGAGATAAGCTCTGGCGGTGTTTTACTTAATATATCGTGTATCGCGGACGCTACGGTATCGGCCGCTCCCGCTACCGCGTGCATGACGTTTTCGGAATTTATGGTTACTTCTTTGGGAAGTCCGGTAGTCATGCTTCTGCCTTTGACAGTAAGAGAAAGCTTTTCCGGCCTCGGACACGCGCAGCCTATTTTTATTTTTATTTCTTCGGCTGTCCGTTCTCCGATAAGCACCGCGAATTCTTTGCGTATATATCGCACGATCGCCTCGTCAAACTTGTCTCCTCCGCATTTCACGCTTCCCGAGACAACCCCATCTCCGAGTGACATTACCGCTATATCCGTCGTCCTGCCTCCTCTATTGACAACCATCGTACCTCTCGGAGGTGTTATATCTATGCCGGAACCTAT
>CALWNV010000102.1 GCA_944382895.1 uncultured Clostridia bacterium
GATGAAAATGTATGCGGTGTATAATAAAACATCTGCAGCCGATATGCCTCAGGAGACAACGCTTGTTCTTAATATGCGTAATAAACTTATACAAAAACTCAGTCAGATATCCGAGAATCCGACAGATACTGAAAAACTTCTCGCTAAACAGATATATTGTTTATCTTTGCTTGCAAACCGTCAGTTTACTGCGGATGAACTGAATGAATTTTTGACAGAAAGCTACAGTGTACTTGGTCGTCTTATATAAAATGAGATATTGTAAAACGGCGCGGAATGAATTCTGCGCCGTTTCTTATAGGATTCATTTTAATTTTATTTCACAATAAATAGCATAACGTGTACTTGAAAGAATAGATAATGTATGATATAATTACATAAATAATTTTTTATTGGGGGCATTATGAAAAAGACGGTCTTATTTTTGCTGATTCCGTTATTTATTTTAACAGGCTGTACCATAGAGGACAGGCGTAATGACACGGAGAACGCTTTTATAGTTAAGGATGTTGAGGGCGGTGTGTGTATTTCCAGAGTCCGGGGAGGAAATGAGATTTTATATATTCCGGATAAAATTGGCGGTAAAAAAGTTGTTGAAATTGCAGATAACGTGATGTCAAATATGAGAAGGCTTAAAAAGATTGTTATTTGCGGAGACGGTATCAGAAAAATAGGCGACGGAGCTTTTGCCGGAAACAAAGACCTTGAGACTGTTGAAGGGCTGAATAATCTGGAATATATAGGGCAATATGCATTTGCGGAGTGTGTTTCGCTTAAAGAGATATCTTTGAACGGAAGTTTTACTTCGATTGAAAAAGGAACATTTACAGGTTGTGTAAGCCTTGAGGAAGTCATTTTACCTTCAGGAGTGAGAACCATAGAAGACTGCTCATTTGAAGGTTGTACTAGCCTTATTTCGGTCACTGGTGCAGAAAATATCGTCAGTATTGGGGAATATGCTTTTGCGTCTTGCGGGAGGCTTAGTTCTATTGATGCGGAAAACGCTGAATGTGAGTATGACGCGTTCAAGAATTCACCGGCAGGGGATGTTTTTGACATTCCTGAACGACCGGATACTATTTTTGATGGAGAAAATGTTTTGACGACTGTTTTTTTTGATGATTTTGACAAAGATGATATAGATTTGACAAAATGGTCAAGATGTCCTGAGTGGCCGCGGCAGCTCGGTGTTTGGTCAGATGAAAACAGTTTTACGGATAAAAACGGGAATCTTATACTTTTGGTCGACGAGGCTCCGGACGG
The DNA here is from genome assembly GCA_944382895.1 of uncultured Clostridia bacterium. GTDB lineage: Bacteria > Bacillota > Clostridia > Oscillospirales > UBA644 > QAKR01. The sequence continues at coordinate 1,264 of CALWNV010000102.1, forward strand.
GACATTGCGTTCGGGTGCGATAAGGACTGCAGGCAAATATTCTCAATCAGGCGGGCGGTTCGAAGCCCGCTGTAAACTCGGAGATACCCCGGGTTTTTGGGGCGCGTTTTGGCTTATGCCTGAAAACGGACTGCCTGATGAAAATAACGGGAGTTCTGCTGACGGGTGTGAAGTTGATATTTTTGAGAGCCCGTATTTATCTTCAAGTTCTGTAAATTACGCCGTGCATTGGGACGGATACGGTGAAAATCATAAGTCAATCGGTATGGCTCCGTCTGTTCCGTACTTATATTACGGATATCATACGTTTACTTTAGATTGGACAAAGACCGAATATATTTTTTATATTGACGGAATAGAATATTGGAGAACTTCTGCTGCCGGGATACAGGAGGGGGCTTCATATATGAAACTTACGGTTGAGATAGGGACATGGGCGGGTCAGCCGGTAAAAAGCGAGTGGCCTACCGCCGGGCTGACTGTCGATTATGTCAAAACATGGCAATGATTTATTATTTAAGATAAAGGAGTTTTAATGTGAAAAAGATATTGTCAATACTTATTTCTTTATTTATTTTATTTGCGTTATGTCCGGCGTTTTTTGCTGAGAATCCTGCTGTTATATCCGTTACCTCAGCTGTGGGGAAACCGGGAGACACGATTACTGTTTTTGTAAGCATAAGCGAAGATACAAATCTTGGCAATTCGCGTATTGATTTTTTATATGATATAAATGAACTTGAATATATAGGAAGCAAGGCAGAGGGTGTGGGGGTGAATTCAATCGTCGCCGCAGTCCCCAATGCGAGCGGTGTATCGGTTGGATTTATCACTTCGTCGGGCATACGAGAAGAAGGTAATATTTTTTCAGTCTCATTCAGGATTATTTCATCGAAAATTCCTTCCAGAATAGATATTTCTGTTTCTGTCCCTGAATTTGTGGATGCAGATACGGATTTGAAGATACCAAATACTGTAAATAATACTTTTATCATCATAGCGGAGAAGATAAACGGGGATCTGGATTTTGACGGATCGGTCACTATTTCCGATGCGATGCTTGGCTTCTTATGGCTTGCCGGGAAGGTCGATCTTGACGAAACGGCGCTTGTGTCTGCCGATATGAACGGTGACGGGGCGACCGGCATTTGTGACATAATGAAAATATTTATGCTGGTAGCTGATAGTAATGGATAATAAATTTCGTAAAGCACTTAAGTTGTTTCTTGTATTTTTTAAAATAGGCGCGTTTACTTTTGGCGGAGGATACGCGATGATTTCCCTTATTCAGAAAGAAGCCTGCGATAAGAAAAAATGGATAAGCGAGCAGGATATTTTTGAAATCATAGCGATTGCGGAAAGTACTCCGGGACCCATAGCAATAAATTCGGCGACATTTATCGGATATAAAGTCGCGGGAACGTTGGGATCGGTTTTCGCTACTCTGGGTGTTGTGACCCCTTCCTTTATCATAATTTTATTGATTTCCTATGTACTGCGTCAGTTCGAAAGCATAAAAGCAGTCAGATACGCGTTCAGTGGGATTAGGGCAGGAGTCCTTGCTCTTATAATCAAAGCGCTTATTTCGATGTATAAACAATGTCCCAAAGACATTTTTTCATATATTCTTGCGGGTGCTGCATTTGTTGTATCTGCGTTTTTTGAGATCAACGCATTGTATATAATTCTCAGTTGTGCGGTCTTAGGTCTTTCATACTCCCTTGTGATGCAGAGGAGGGCGAAGAAATGATATTTCTGGAATTGTTTTTTACTTTTCTGAAAATCGGAGCTTTTACCTTTGGAGGGGGGTATGCGATGTTTCCTCTTATTCAGTCTGAAATTTTATCAAAGGGTTGGATGACTTCTGAGGAAATAGTGAATTTTGTAGCTGTAAGCGAAAGTACACCCGGTCCGTTCGCGATAAATATATCAACGTATATAGGTTCTGAAACAGGAGGTGTTTTCGGAGCGTTTTGCGCTACTTTCGGTGTTGTTCTTCCTTCATTTGTCATAATATTGATAGTTGCTCGGTTTTTTGCTAAATTCAGTAATAATAAATATGTACAAGGTGTTATGACCGGATTGAAGCCTGCTGTTATAGGTCTTATAGCTGCAGCCGCCGTATCGGTCGGAAAAACTGTTTTTTTTCCGGATGGTTTTTCATGGAAGGTTTTCGGAACGTTTTCATTTATCTGTTCAGCCGTTATATTTTTGATTGTTATTTTATTGCAGATAAAGAAAATACATCCTATTTTTTTGATTATATTATCTGCGGGGTTAGGCATCGCTGCGGGATATTTAGGTGAAATGTCAGGCTTTACCATATAAAAAATGATTATTTAATTTGATAAAATATTTGTAAATTAAAAATTCCCAAAAGAATAGCAAAACGCGCTCTTTTGGGAATTTTTAATTTGATTTTCGATAGAATTGTATGATAATATTTTCTATTATAAAATAACATAATAATTTATAATCAAACTTTTCGGATAAAATAATTGTAAAAGTCATAGGGAGGTGAATATGATGAACAAAAGGATTTTAACGGAGAAAAAGATAAGAGCTTTTTCCGAATATCTTAAAAAAGAAGAAAAGAGCAAAAATACCGTGGAAAAATATATCCGTGATATTC
>CALWNV010000103.1 GCA_944382895.1 uncultured Clostridia bacterium
AACTTTTCCGAAAGATCCGACTTTGCGGAAGCGATGATCAGCCCCTGAAGCATGATATGTTCATGGCTCTCATCGGAAATCCGCTGTAAATTCCCGGAGTAATCTTCCCTCGCGAGAAGCTTCGCAAAAGATTTCAGGTCGGGGGCGCGGACGCCGAGTATGGGAAAAGAAGTGTTTATAAGTTTTTGAGAAAACGTTTTATATCCCTCATCCGAAAGAAGAATGAGTTTTTGAGTTATATCATTCGAATTCATGTATGAAACTCATCGCGGGTATGACTCCGCTGAAAACGGTTTTTGACGGTATGTTCCCGTAATTGAACCGAACACCTTTGACAACGTCTATCGTGTCCGGGACCTCCACAAGAATTTTATCGGGAAGGATCATTGAAGCTTTGGCTGTCACATAAACACCGTCCGTACCGCAAAGCTCAAAACCGCGCGCGGTACTTGTAGTGGTCTCCAGACGTTCATTGACTCCTCCGAATGTTATCAAAAGCCCGTCTTCGGTAAATTCAAAGTTTTCGGCGTACGCGGCCGTGCCATAATAGCCCTCGACACCGTAAATCTTTTCGAGAGCGAGGAACGCCGCGCGTTTACCGACGGCTTTTTTGAGATTCGGGTGGATATTTGACATATCTCCCAGATCATAATTGACAACAGTATACGTATTTTCCGCATCCGAGGTATATGTCGGCTGAAGAACCATCATATACGCCCAATCAGACCATGTCGTATCCCCGGGCATACCGTAACCGGCGATCTGGGTCTGGATAACAGGCATATCCTCATTTTCAAATCCGGCTCTCCACTCACGGCAAAGCTGCCGGAAACTTTCCGGATAGTTCACTTTATAATCGGGGTCTTTCAGAACATTGTTTTCGCCCTGATACCACAAAACACCCTTGAACGCGAAAGGCTGGAGCGGATATATCATAGCGTTATAATTCTCGCCGCCGCTCACCCATCTTTCTATTGAGGTGGAACCCTCGGCAGCCGTCACTATCCCTATGGGTATTTCAAGCCCCTCCTGAAGGAACTGCGCAAACGCAGTAGCGTACGCGCTGTAGACAGCCATGGTCTCCCTTGAGGACTCGACCCAAGTCTGGTTCGCTATTGTGTCCTGAGGCGTGTCGGAAAGAACAGGCTCTATATAACAGCTTCTTATAAACTCGTTTTCTATATTCTCATAAAGTCTTTTCTGTTCCGTCTCAGAACAATATATGATCTTCCAATACATATTCGACTGACCTGAGCAAAGCCATACGTCACCGACAAGCACATTTGAAAGTGAGACCGTCTCTCCTCCGGAAGATGAAACAGAAAGCGTCTTACCTTCTTTACAAGCCGGCTCGGCGTCAAGATCGACGCGCCATTCACCGTTTTCTATGACCGTGCTTTTTTCCTGACCGTTAAAGCTTACGGTGACCGTAATCCCGTTCTCTCCTGTCCCGAATACGGGAACAGAGACCTCGCGCTGTAAAACCATATTATCCGCAAAAATACCCGCAAGCGAAAAATCCCGGGCTCGGCGCACGACCGAACACGAACAAAGCGCTAAAACCATGCATACGCATGAAAATACCGTCACGATTCTTTTCATTTTTTACTCCTCATCATTATCCGCCGTTATATTTTTTTACCGGCGTTTTTTATTTTTCAGCCCGGAAGACTTCTCCCGGAGATTTTTATGATAGCTTACCGCAAAGCGGTGGACTTCCTCCTGTATGCGCCCGCAGAACGCGAAAGCTTCCGGATCCCTGCTCAATAAAAGCTCTCTGCCGTCAGGGAAAACAACGGATTTTGTTTTATGCTTGCTGTCTTTCTTCAAACCGATAACAGGAAGATCGATACCACAGGAACGAACGGCGTTTTCGACCGCGTGTATCTGCCCTGCTCCGCCGTCACATATTATCAGATCCGGCAACGGCATGAACTTTTCATCTTTTTCGATATATCTGCAAATCCTGCGGTGCACAGCTTCCGCCATAAACGCGGTATCGTCCCGGCCTTCGTACTTGCCTATCTTGAATTTCCTGTATCTGTCTTTGCAAAAAGCTCCGTCCGTTATGCCGACACAGCCGCACACGACATCGGTCCCGGCAAGCATGCTCACGTCATATATCTCGATATAATCAGCTTTTTTGATACCGGTATACAGGCAAAACGCCTCCAACGCACGGCGCGCGCGCCTGTCTTTGCCCTCGGCCTGCAAAAGCCGTTCAGTCGCGTTTTTCCTGCAAAGATCAAGTAATTCCCTGTCACTGTTAAAATGAGCGGTTTTGAGTTTTTTATCCAGCCATTCGTTAAGAAAATCAAATCTGTCACATTTTTCCGGGATATATATCCCGCGTGTGCCCAATGTGTCCTCGCTGTAAAAACGCTCTATATATTCGCTTAAAAGCTCCGGAGTATAGTCTTCCTTAAAGATATCACAACGCTCACCTATTATATATCCGTTACGTATGCGAAGCATAAAAACACATGTCCTGACTCCGTTGGAATTATATGATATATAATCCGCATTCCGGGTCTGTGAGACGGGCGCGCGCTGCTTGTTTTCTATCTGCTCAAGAGCCCTGAGTTTATCCCTGAGATCGGCCGCGCGCTCAAATTCAAGCGCTTCTGACGCCGACTCCATTTCTGACATGACCCGCTTTTTGATTTTTTCCACATTTCCGTCAAGGACACCGCATATTTCCCGTGAAAGCTCTGCCAGATAATTCTCATCCGTCTTTCCGACACAATAACCGGGACAACGCCTGATATGGTAGTCAAGACAAACTTTTTTCCGTTTTTTCAGGGAACATTCAGGCAGATTATAAGCCCGGCGGAGAAGTTTGACGATAAGCGCCGCGTTATGTCCTGAGAGAAACGGGCCGTAATACCTGCCGTTCCTGCGCATCTTCGTCTCGGTCCTGAGAACGGGGAAACCGTTTTCAATCCCAAAATAGATATACGGATATCCTTTACCATATTTGAGCATGATATTATAAACAGGGACATGCAGTCTGATCAAGCTGCATTCCGTAAGAAGAGCGTCTTTTTCCGTCGCGGTTATTATGACCTCGAAATTATCGACGTTTGAGACAAGGCGTTTGGTCTTTTCCGTTTGCTCACCGTTGCGGAAGTATGTGGTCACCCTGTTTTTGAGATTCTTCGCTTTGCCGACATATATTACCTTTTTTTCGGCGTTATACATCGTGTAAACACCGGGCTTGTCGGGTAAACGGTTGGCTTTTTCAAGAAGTTCCTGTCGTGTCATCTGTACTTAAAAAACCAATAAATAGCGAAAAACCGTAAAAATCACGTGTTATTCACTATTTATCGCAAAACTCAAAATTATTCACTGCATCGCCGACTCAAAACCGCTGTCAAGCAACTCGAGAAGACCTTTAACGGCTTCCTGCTCGTCCGCTCCGTCGGCAATGATATCGATCTCCGTATCCTTTGTTATCCCAAGGGACAAAACACCCAGAAGGCTCTTCGCGTTCACACGCCTCTCATCTTTTTCTATCCAGATAGAGGAACGGTACGCATTCGCTTTTTGAATAAAAAACGTCGCCGGCCGCGCGTGCAGACCAACCGAGTTTGTTATTTTAACTCTTTTGGTGATCATGATCCAATCTCTCCTCCATTCAACTATACTTCCAATAGAATTATACTATTTTAGCATATTTGTGTCAATCCTTAAAAACAACAAATTATACAAAAT
>CALWNV010000104.1 GCA_944382895.1 uncultured Clostridia bacterium
ATAACAGTTTATTTATAAGTCGTTTTTATTATATTATAAATTCTCATAGTTGTCAATATTGATAATGTTTTTTTTTGATAGTTTGATCAAAATATGCGTATTTTGGATAATAAATATATAAAATTTAATTTTTTCAGAAAAAAATGCAAAAAGTCATTTATGACAATTTGCAATATAAAGATACAAAGTATGTAAACATATTTAACATAAATATGTTTACATACTTTTACAATAATTTTTTACAGATTTCATCATTTATAAAAAGACGTTTAATATAATTTTTTTTGATTGTTGTACAAGGCCTCTTAATAATCGGAAAAATGTCTTGAAATGACATAAAATATATGTTAAAATCTTCAGTATGGGAGATGTTTTTTATGAATGAGCTGAGATCGTGGTATGAAGGCGCGGCGTATTTTCGCGAGACGGAGATATTTTTCCGTGACTGTGATGAGAAAAAGAGGCTCAGGCTTTCCGTTTTGCTGAGCTTTTTTGTTGATAACGCGGGCAAGGATTACACCGGAAAAGGCTGGTCGCATGACAATATGCTCCGTTACAGGCAGGCTTTTCTGCTTTCGCGCGCACGGGTGAGGATAGCGAAGCTGCCGCGTATAGACGATATCGTGACGGTCTATACGTGTGAGCGGGACATAAAAGGCCCTCTGTTTATAAGGGATTACGCGCTTTATGACAAAAAAGGGGATGCTCTGGCCTGCGGGACAAGTGACTGGCTGCTCATCGATACGGAAAAACGCAGGATATTGCGGCCGTCGGATTTTCACGGTACGGCGTCGAAAAACGAGAAGATCGTGGACTGTCCCGACTGCGAAAAGCTCTCTATCCGGGAGAGTGGGCTTGAGCTTGCCGCGGAAAGGAAAATACTCAGATCCGACCTTGACGCGAACGGGCATCTTTACAGCGCCAGATACGCGGATATCGTTCTTGACTGTGTTGACGCCGCGGATATAAAAGAGTTTGAGATAAATTATAAAAAAGAGATTTTACGCGATCAGACAGTATCGCTCTTCTCGGGCACGGAAAACGAGAAGATATCCGTTCTCGGTAAAACGGGCGAAACCGTGAATTTTATTTGCAGGCTCGGCGTGTAGGTCAGGGGCATATCTTATAAAGCGCCGCTTCCGCCGGAGGCTGTTCGACTTGCAGCTCGGTGGTGTTCTCAGCCACAAGCGTGCTTTCCATCGTGTCCGTGTCGATCTCATATACGGTGACGGGGTAGCGGAAAGTTATCTGTCCGGATGAGATATCCTCATGATGTTTGTTCGCGATGAGAAGGTATTTGTCCGGTGAGGAGTATTCCCCGAACTGGCCTATCACGGAATTTTTCATCGTGGCGCTTTCCATAAGCGCGGAATCCTCAAATCTGTCGAGATTGTACAGGGAAGGGTATCTGTCGCCCCGGAGACAGTGATAGATCGCCTCGTTGTTTTTCGAAAGAAGGAAATCGCCTATGTTTTTGACGCGTTTGTTGAGCGCGCTGATATCGTCGTAGAGCGGCGCTTTCTCATTGTTGTAGACGACGCTCCCCGCGCTTGTGAAATAACTCAGGCCGGCAACGCCGTAGCAGAGCAGGGGAAAAACCTGGGACTTTATCTTTTCGATCGTGAAGTTGCCCGGCTCATACGCCAGACTGTTCGAAAGAGCCTGGAAATATACCCACAGGGGTTTGTTTGTTTCCAGCGCTTTTTTACGTATATATCCGAGATCCTGCCATAATGAGGAATATACGATGTTGTCAGTTTGCAGATACGGGTAATAGTCAAAGCTTATGACGTCCGGGTCGATCAGGGACACGTATTCGTCGATATATCTCGGGTAAGTTTCCTGCATGTCCCATTTATATATACCGTAGCTGGGCAGGGCGCACGAATACATCAGTTTGCCCGGCATGTGTTCTTCGAATATATCTTTGAGCCGCCGTGTGACAGGGATAGTTTCCATGACAGGCTCATCCCATATGAAAATGCCTTTGAAATGCTCATAGTCCGAATATTTTTCGCATACCGCCTCGATCACGCTTTCCTCGGGAAACGGGAATTCTCCGCCCTGGAAACCGCTGTATACGTTCATTTCCTGCAAAAGAAAATCTATCCCCACTTTCTCTGCGGCTTCGGCGGTCACCGCCGCGGTCTCTCCGGATACCCAGCCGTTTTCGATAAGGTTGAATCCCGCCTCTTTTGTGAGAGTGAGGATGTTTTCCATCACCGCGGGATCCGTGGAATATCCGGTGTAGAATGTCGATATAATAAAGCCGGGCTGTATATAGCGTTCCGGTTTCGGCAGTTCGTATTTGCCGCACGCGGCCATGAATATTTTCATAACGTCAGTCAGTCCTATCTTTCCGTCGTTGTCGATGTCCCATGTCTGTTTTTCCGTAAATGTCAGGTCGCCTTTATGTGCCGTGTATTTCAGCGCGCGCATAGCGTCGCCCAGCGTGACGGCGGCGGACGCCCCGGGTCCGGCGTTCTCGGCGTGTACGGCGGCGGGGGCCGAGATTATGAACGCGGACAGAAGTATAAAAACAATGATCTTTTTCATGGCGGAAAAACTCCTTTTTTTTATAACGGGAATCTTTGGTTTATGTGACTATATATTACCATAGTAAATCAAAAAAGTCAATTGTAAATTTTTCCGTAAAACTATTGATTTTTTTTCGGTTATGCTTTATACTGTTTACAGTTGCGCCTGTAGCTCAGGGGATAGAGCATTCGCCTCCTAAGCGAAGGGTCGGACGTTCAATTCGTCTCAGGCGCGCCAGAAAACACAGAGGGGTCGTCGGTTGTCCGGATAACCGACGGCCGCCGCTGTGTATTTTTTATATTTGAGGGGTGGTCCTATGATGAAACGCAAAGCTATCGCTCTGTTCGCGGTTTTTACGGCGCTTATATCTCTCTGCGCATGTTCGGGACAGGCGCGGGAGACGGAGCCCCGCGAGGTCACCGTTAAAGTCATCGCGGAGAGCAGGGATTTTGAGAAGGAAGACAAAGTCACGACGGAAAAGCAGAATCTGGGCGACGTTCTGGAGGAAATGGGTATCGCCGAGTATTCGAACTCGGGATACGGTAAGTTTATAACCGGGCTTTATGATATAAAAGCGGACAGCGGCAAAGAGGAATGGTGGAGTATCCTTGTCAACGGGGGGTTTGCCGGGATAGGGGTGGACGGTATAAAAATCAACGAGGGTGACGTTTATACGTTTGAGTTGAAAGTGGGATACTGATTTTTCTCACGGCCGTCCTGAACAGGCCGAAACTATCCGGTAAAGAGAATACGGCGCGGGCTCTTTTTGTGAGCCCGCGCCGTTTTTTTGCCTATATATATTTTTTACACCGGGGATTGGGTTATCTGACCGCGTGGTTTATTTCAATATGCTGAGATAAAACTCTTCCCACATCTGAAGGACATGCTCCCTGTTATAGAAAAGGTGTCCTTTCCACGAGTTCGCGCGCGCGCGGCCGTAATAATCTTTATCGTTGATCAGCTTTTCTATGGTTTTTATGAATCCGTCGACGGAAAGTTCTT
>CALWNV010000105.1 GCA_944382895.1 uncultured Clostridia bacterium
TAAGGACAATGACTTTCTTGTCTTCTACAAGCTCCTCCGCCTGCTTCGCCGCCATATATATGTTTTTATTGTTGGGAAGAACAAAAACTACCTCACTCGGAGTCTGATTGATCGCGTTTATTATATCATCGGTGCTCGGGTTCATAGTCTGCCCGCCCTCGACAACATAATCAGCCCCAAGATCCTTGAATACCGCCACAATACCCTCTCCCGCCGCTACGGAAACAAAACCGTATTTCTTCTCGGGAGCTTTTTTCTCCGGTTTTTCCACGGAAGATCCGGTCATATTTTCAGCCATGCTCGTATGCTGGGCCTTCATGTTTTCTATCTTGACTTTCGCGAGAACCCCGTATCTGATACATTCGGACAAAACTTTACCGGGGTCGTTGGTGTGTATATGAAACTTCATAAACTCATCGTCATCTATGAATACCCCGCTGTCGCCCATACCCATGATAAAACTTTTGAAATTCTCAATGTCGTCATTAGTCAGTTTTATATCAGAAGTTTTATCCACAATACATTCCGTACAATACGCGAACTTGATATCCTCATTTGAAAAATCCGTAAAATCAGCGCTTTCATTGGTCTGCGACACAGACTGCGCGGAAATTATCCTGCCGTCGCAGATAACACTCAACATCCCGGAAAGGATAGTAAGAAAACCTTTACCGCCCGCGTCAACTACGTTTGCCTGTTTCAAGACCGGCAGCATTTCCGGAGTCCTCAACAATGTTTTATTTGCCGCCTCCGCGACTGCCTTAAGAAAGACCCCCATATCTTTTTCGGTTTTACAAAGCTCTTCTGCCGCTTCCGTGGCCTCGCGCATCACAGTCAGTATCGTACCCTCCGTAGGATGCCTGACTGCTTTATACGCGGACTCCGTGCCACCGCGCATGGCTTTTGCCCAAAGAGAAGTATCACAATTCTCATTACCTTTGAATTCTTTTGACATGCCGCGGAAAAACAAAGACAAAATTACCCCGGAATTACCCCTTCCGCCACGCAGAAGAGCCGACGCGACTTTTTCGGCACAATCCGAAAGAGTTCCGCCGAAATCAAGAACCGCCTGCTTTCCCGCCTGCATTGTAAGACTCATATTCACACCGGTATCTCCGTCGGGGACAGGGAAAATATTGAGACTGTTTATTTCTTCTTTTTTATTATCAATAGAATTAGCCGCAGATATTATCATATCGCGGTAAGTGGCTCCGTTTATCATATTACCGACCTCACCAATTATTTCGTAATGATCCCGTCAACATAAACATTTATATCCCCGACGGTAAACCCTGTCGCCTGCTCGACCGTATAAACCACCTTATGGATAATACTTTCCGTTATGGCAGGAATGTTTATACCGTAAACGACCATGATATGCATATCGATATATATAAGATTATTTTCCGTTTTGACATGGATTCCTTTATCAAGCTTATCTTTTCTGAAAAGATCCCACAATTCCTCGGTCACTGTCCTGGCGGCCATCCCGGCCACGCCGAAACAGTGATTTGCAATATTCGCGATAATACTGCATATGACAGAATCGGTAATTATAACACTGCCCAAATCGGTATCATATCTTAACATGATTCTTCCCTCTTTTCAAATAATAACACTTTACGTTTTATTATATAATACAATTATAAAAATTGCAAGCACTTAACAAAAAAGTTACTAAAACGTACATATCAATATACAGAAACCTTTTCTATATTAAAATAAAAATCATCAAGTTTTTGTAAAAACTCATGTAAAACACGGCGACCGCAGTTGCCGAAGTCCGCTTTTATAATCAAGGAATTTTCCGAACTCTTTGTGATGTCTGAAGAATCAATTATGAAATGTCTGCGTATCCCGCGGCTTTGCGAAAAATTATACTCGCTTACGAATGTCCAATAAAACATATCTATGTCATTTTCAATCTCAGCGGTTATATTTTCGTCAAAAAAAACCTGTATACGGCAGAGAGGGAAAGAGTTTTTATCTATATCACATATAAAGTGATACTCTCCGTGCTTTTCCCGTTTTTCACCGGTACGGCTCAATTTTTTTCTTAAACACGAAAAAAAATCCGGATTTATATCCGGGCCAAGCCCCGCCTCTTCTTTTATTCCCTCCGGAAGTTCCGCGGGAATATCGAACAATATCTTCCCAAAAGGGATAACGGCGGCATCAGGCTCGATATATTTTTTCTCCTTGTCAAGAGAACGCCATCTTACCCACATATCTACCGAAAGCCCGTTCTTATTGAGTAATCTCGCTTTTGTATAACTGTACACATCATCTTTATACACGGACTTACCCAGATAAGAATCTCCCGTTATTTTTATTTTATATTTATCATTATACAAACTTTGCACATCAATGACTTTTGAGATAAACGGAGATATCTGCTCGGCAAACCGGTACATAAATATCTGGGAAACGGTATACGGGACGGTTTCGCGTACAGGGACAGTATCCGCGACGGCCATCCGGATATCCAGGCTCTCTACAAATTTACTGATCCTGTCTGGAACATTATCACATATACTGAATTTCACAAAATCAGGTATTGTTCCGCTGCCGAGACCGATATATTCGCCGTCATCTCCCAGACAGCGCCAACAAACCCATATAAACCCTTCCTTACCGTTATATTCATAAAGCAAAGGATAATATGCCACTCCGTCTTCCGTCATATCATAAAGCTCAAATGTTTCGAACATCATCAGACGAAGTTTTTTAATATTATAAGCGGTCCTGAACTTTCTGACAAGAGGCTTATCCAACTGTCTGATAAATTCATTAAAAAATGCCTCTGACATCCTTCTGTGCAGATACGCGCCCTTAACGGTTATTCTTATTTTACTCAAAAAAAGACACCCCCCTCAGAACAAGATTTCCAGAGTTTATTTTTTACTTTACTGTCTATTTTTCTCTTTTATGCAAAACAAAATATTATACAGTTTCTATTATTATATCATATAGTAACGAAAAAAACAATATATACGGGAATTATTCATCAATACCTATATCGTTTTTCATGATCCCGGCGGGTTTTATTTTATCTTCGCCATATCTGTTTTTTATTTCGTCTATCACGGTTTCAAGCTTTTCTCTTTTTTCAGTGGCGTCATCCGGGACAAGAAGAAGCTGTTCAGGAGCGTTGTCACTCACAAGCCCCATTCCGGTGACACTCAGTGCCCTTACGGGATCGGGCTTTTTTCCGGGGACGATCAGAAGGCTTTCGGCCGCAGACTCAATATCCCTGGCGAGATTTGTCGGCCGCAAAAGAGGCTTCTGTTTTGAAAAAATTTTGAAGTCCGGTGTTTTCACAGATATCTGTACTGTTGTGCATTTAAGCTTTTTTGCCCGCAGTCTGCGAGCGACACTTTCAGACAAAACAGATATTCCCGTACAAAATTCATCATAAGCCACAAGGTCACGCCTGAATGTCATCGAATTCCCCACGGATTTTATCTCTTCCCCGTCATCATATTTTGCCACGGCAGACATATCTTCGCCCCTTGCGTACC
>CALWNV010000106.1 GCA_944382895.1 uncultured Clostridia bacterium
GATACTCTGAGGCCGAGGCTGTGACGCAGGCGGAAAAATGGGTGGGGGTGCCCGGATACAGTGAGAACCAGCTCGGTTTTGCTGTGGATATAAACGGCGAAACCTATGACCTTTATCTGTGGCTTCAGGAAAACAGCTATAAATACGGTTTTATCTTTCGTTACCCGGGGGATAAGGAATCGATAACGGGGATATCGGAGGAAGTATGGCATTACCGGTATGTAGGTAAAGATGCCGCCGCGGAGATATATGCGCAGGGGCTTTGTCTGGAAGAATATCTTGAAAAATCAGAAAACGGATGATATTTATCGCGGTATTGAGCCTGAGCGCGGGATATCGCCCGGTCGTTTTATAAAGTATTGAAACGCGGATAGAAAAATATTTTGTTTCTATCCGCGTTTATTATTATGTATAAATTTCCGGTATCTGAGGTCACGGCAATGCGCCGCGTGAGACATCAGTCTTTTTTTGTATAAAACCTGAAGGAGAAAAGGTCACATTCTCTCATTTTTATCTTCATTGAAACGGGCTTGCCCCGCATCGGCGAGACATCGAAATTGTCAAAGTTCCATGACACGTCTCTTTTAACGGTATCGCCGAACATTTCCTCACAGTTTTTCATCTCAAAGCCGGGAATGGGATTATCGATCTCATCTGTGAATTCAACATAGAAGTATCCCGCCACAGTCGTTTTATAGTTGAACTCAAGACGGTTGCCCTCAAAAATAAACGGTTTTGTCTTTATTACCTGTTCTTCGGAGCCGGCGTGGAGCGAAACAAATCCGTCAAGTCTTATCTCATATCGGCGCATCGCCCCGTTATAACCGTAATCAGGACACAGGATAGATATATTGTTCGGCTCGTCTGGACGGTCGGACGGCGTTTCGTATAGACCGTGCGACGCATATCCGTCACCGTAGATCCAGTTTCCTTTACCTTCGATACCGGAGGGGAAGATCGGAAATTCGTCAAATCTGTTGAAATGGATTCCGTCACGGCTCGCCATGAACAAGCCGTCCGAGGCGGTGGTTATATCGTTGCCCGATCCTACACCTTTGAACCTTCCGGAAGGAAGTTCATAGTGTATCCTTTTGCGTTCGTTTCTCGCGTAATACCTTGTGGGAAAGCCGAATATATAATGCGGCGCCCTGTAGTACGGCGCGATATTGTTCGTGTAAAGCTGGTACAGGTTTGAGTTCCCGTATTCGATACGTTCTCCTTTTTCCCAATTTATAAAGTCTTTTGATACAAAGGTCGAAATCGTTCTCGCCATCAGGGGCCTGTCGGGGAAAAGCCTTGTCTCGCCGAATCCCCGGCCGGGATCATGCTCTTCCCAGCTGCGTACATACGCGTGATAAAGCCCTGTTCTCGGATCATAGTAACATGTGTTGAGTGTGTCAAAGGTCCCGTCTGTTATTACCGTGCCCTGATCCTCCCAGTGTATCCCGTCAGCGGAAAAAACAGCGTTCAGTACCGCGGTGCCCCTTACATACACACGTTCAGTCAAAGCTTTATAACGCTGGTTTTCGGGACAGTTCGGATTTGTGTCGTACATTACGCCGAAGTTGTCGAGCAGATCGCCTTTGAGAAGATAAACGATGTTGTTTTCTTTTGTGCCCTTGAATTCATAAATGTTATAATTCGGACGCTCCCAGTGCAGGCCGTCATATGATTCCGCCCTGCATATATGCTGATGTGGCCAGTCGCCTTCGTTCATGCCCGGCCATCCGTGCGCCGTGTAATACATAAGGTATTTTTCCCCGTTATGTATTATAGTATAATATGATGTCCACGCGTCGTCGGCAATGCCGTCTCTTTCTATCGCGATTTCTTTCGCGACCGGTCTGTGCGGTATGAATCTGCATCCCGCTGTTGTCAGGAACAGTTCGTCGTCAACGAAAAGTTCTCTGCGGTCGCCGATATTTACAGGCTTCATATAAATCATCCTCAGAATTTTTTTTTATTATATTATTTTTTTTCATCCAATACAATCCCTTTTTTGTTACTTTTTTTTTACAAAAAACGTTTTCCCCGGCTCATACGGGGAAAATATGTGTTATTGCTGTTTTTTACCGAACAGGGCTTGACAACAATAAAAAAATATGATATTATATTCACAGCCTGTGGGTGTAGCTCAGTTGGTCAGAGCACTTGCTTGACATGCAAGGGGTCGTTGGTTCAAGTCCATTCATCCACACCAGCATGACGCTGGACCCAATTCGTTTTCGGGTTCAGCGTTATTTTTTGACTTATTGCTCGACCAAATAGTTTGGCATATTTTCAGTTCCTCGTTACATATTAAAATAACCATTAAAAATCGAACCTTTTAAGTTTAGCTGTCAATGGTGTTTTTGTTATATATACTGTTTTTATACAGGTTTGTCGGCTGTTTTTTTTCAATTTCAAACTGGACAGGAAAATCAAAAAAGCTCATAATGACGAAAAAAAATAAAATATGAAAATTCGAACACTCGTTTCTAATTTCTCACGTACTACAAAAGCACTTGGTTTTTGAAAATATTTTTTTCAGTAATATAATTGCGGTAGAGCTTATTTCTATTGGGTGGTATAATCAATGAATTGTTTTTTAGGTGAATGATTTTTTGTCAGTATTACAAATTTCTTGGGCTGTGTGCGCTGGATTTGCAATCAACTTATTTCTCGGCAGACAGACCAGAGCGCGCAGTGATATTGATATTTTTGTGTTTTTGAAACCGATAAAGATTCGTGTTTGCGTATATATGCTAAATAACAGCGGATGGTATTCCTGTCACGCTATTGAATTATTTAAAAACGCTTGAAAAAAATCCGCCTAAAAGCAAACCTGTTATATCGGTGTTAATTAATTGTGGTTTTTTGGAATATCGTCAAAACGATGTGGCGATTAATATGATGAAATTGTTTTGCGAACAAAACGGATATCGTTTCGGTTCTGTTTTGAAAATAGGTAGCGGGGAAGCCATATTGGCAACCCCATTTAAAATACTGGTCATAAGAAAAATAAAAAGGTTAGCGGATTCTATTATTTGTGCCAAGTATCGCACATTGCAAACTACTATGCCTCTTCCCCCTAAAATGTTTGTAAAGGCCTCAGCTGTCTATTGGATAAATTACGGGAAGAAAAACGAGATTACAAAAAAACAAATGGAAACGATGGATATTGAAAAATAGCCCTAAATTTGAATACCGGTTGCAGTTTGAGCGAAATTTTCGAATTTTCTATACAACCGCTTTGTTTATAGGATTTTGGTGTATGTTCAAGCCCAACAGAAAAAATAAGCGTGGCATCTTTTTTGCCCCGTTATTACAGCATGACGCCGGGCCCGGATATCCGGGTTCCGCGTTTTTTTATTTTCATAAACGGAACTTTGGCTGCGGCAAGCTTTATTTTGTACGTACGAAAAATCGTCAGAGAAAGAAACGCCGATGTCCGGATACGGATGTCCGCGCCGCGGGTGGCTTGATTTTTTACACGGTTTAT
>CALWNV010000107.1 GCA_944382895.1 uncultured Clostridia bacterium
TGAAAAGATCACTCGGGAACACGGAACGCTCAAATATTGAAAAACTTGTCTCTAACCCGGAAGTCATGAAAAAATTTGCCGCGGCACTTTCCGACCGCGATATAGAAAAAGTTAACCGGATCATAAACGATCCCGCGGCGCTCAACAAAATCCTTTCAGATAAAAACAATATCGCCGCGATAAATAAATTTCTCGGAGGGAACAGGTAATGGACGATATTTTTTCAAAAATAAACGAATTACTTAAAAATCCGGAGGCTGTTGAACAGATAAAATCGATCGCCTCCGGAGTTTCCGGAAACACCGGCGAAGATGACAGTAAAACGGTCTTCGCTCAGGAAAACGACGCTCAATCCGTCTCAGCTCTGAAAAATATTCTCAACGGCGCCGCCTCACAGGATAAGAACATTGCTCTGCTGAACGCCATCGCGCCTTATATGCGGCGTGAGCGCGCGGCGAAAATCAACTCGGCGGTCAAAGCCATACAAGTGCTGAGCATTCTGAATATGTTAAGATAAGGTGGGGTCCGCATGGCGTATGACGGCATAACCAAAGGGCGGGATTTTTATTCCGCACGGGAAGAAGGAATAAGGCGAATGAAGGAAACAGCGGAAAGAAGCCGAGGACTCCCTCCCGGCTATAACGGAGCCTTCCGCCGTGAGGAACAAAGAAAAACCAGACAAAACACTGGCGAGCAAAAACATGATACATATTGCAAGCCTTCTCCCCTGAAACTTCCCGCGTTGAGTTTTCTTTCTTCGGTCAAAGACGATGACTTTTTACTTATCGCGATACTGTTTCTCCTTCTGAACGAAGACAACAGCGACGATTATCTCATATTGCTAATACTTATAATTTTGCTTTTTACCTAAAAATTCAGTCGAATCGTATTGACAAAATCTCCACAATATGATATACTATTCTAAAATTTAGTATGCTAAAGCAGGCATATCATATGTGGAGGGATTTGTTGTGAAAAAGATTTTAGCGTTATTTATGTCGGCGTTGTTGTTTTTATCAGTCGCCGCGTGCGGAAACACCGGTACAGAAAAAACAGGAATAACCTCGCCCGATGATCTTGACGGCAAAAAAGTCGCTGTTCAAATGGCTACCACAGCTGACGATTACTTAACAGAGCTTGTTGAGAGCGGAAGAGATATTGAAATATTGAGATACGAAAAAGTCACCCAGTGCTTTGATGACCTCAAGTTTAAGCGCGTTGACGCGGTTCTGGTCGACAGAGTTGTCGCCAGCTATTACATGGATGATAACAGTACATCGGAAATCGTATGGAAAAATGACGAAGGCGAGCCTATGGCGATCTGCCTTAAAAAAAGAAACGATAAGCTTACCGAAGCAGTGGAAAAAGCGATAGACACGCTTTATTACAACGGCAAGATAGGCGAACTTGCCGAAAAGCATTTCGGAGACAATTATACTGAGGGGCTGCGCAATGTCACACAGGAACCGGTTATTGACAAAGAGGGCTTTACACTTGTCGAAGAAGGTAAATTCAAAGTGGGCATGGAAGTAGGCTATCCTCCGATGGAATATTTTGCGGCTGACGGAGTCACACAGACAGGGTTTGACGTTGATATCTCCAAAGAAATAGCGGAACTTCTCGGTCTTGAACTCGAAATAGTCGATGTCGCGTGGGACGGGATCTTTGCGGGGCTTGACACAAACAAATACGATGCCGTCATTTCCTCGGTAAGTATAACGCCTGAACGTCTTGAAAAATACAACCTTACCGACGCATATGTCTCAAATCAGCTTGTATTGGTTGTGAACAAATGAACAAACTTCAAAAAAAAGCGGCCATACCCGCAGTTTTGATAATACTGATACTTTCAGCTTTTGCCGTACCCTCTTTTGCGGAGGGTACGATTGCTGATAACAACACCACATTCTGGGACGGAATTTCCGCGACTTTTTTGAAAATGTGGGCATGGATGCCGACCCTGCTGGAAGCGGCATGGATAACTCTTTCATTGTCTATAATTTGCGTGTCATGCGGGCTTGTCATCGGGATCCCGTTAGCGTTAGGGAAAATATCGAAAAGAAAAATCATAAACATGCCCTGCAAGGCTTATATATTCTTCTTCAGAGGCACGCCTCTTTTGATGCAGCTTTACTTTTTATACTATACATTGCCGATGATTTTTCCCGCCCTGACGATAAATGATTCATTTATCGCGGCATCGATAGCGTTCACTCTCAATGTCGCGGCCTATCTCGCGGAAATCATACGCGCCGCTATACAATCTATAGACAAAGGCCAGCTCGAAGCAGCCAAATCCTTAGGGATGTCATACGGACAAGCCATGAGGCTCATCATAATACCTCAAGCATATCGCCGGATGATACCGCCTATCGGAAATGAGTTTATTATGGTTCTGAAAGATACATCTCTCGTATCTACAATCGCTCTGACAGATCTTACATACAAAACAAAACAAATCGCTTCAAGTTCAGCATCTGCGCTCGTATATATCCCGGCAATGATAATATATCTTGTCATAACCGCGGTTTTCACATTTATATTCAGCAAAATCGAAAAAAAGCTTTCGGTCTACGAATAGGGAGGCACCGGGAATGTCTATTGTAAGAACAGAAAATTTATGTAAACATTTCGGCAGTCTTCATGTACTGAAAAATGTCTCTCTTTCGGTGGAACAGGGAGAAGTGGTAGTGATAATAGGTCCTTCCGGCGCGGGCAAATCCACATATCTGCGTTCACTCAATCATCTGGAAACAATAACAAGCGGAAAGATCTTTGTTGAAGAAAGACTGATCGAAAACAGAGTGAACGGGATAAACAAAGTAAACATATCCGCAAAAGAAAGAACCGAGATATTGCTTGAGATGGGGATGGTCTTTCAGAGATTCAATCTCTTCCCGCATAAAACCGCGCTCGGGAACGTAATGATAGCGCAACAGAATGTACGTAAAAGATCAAAAGAAGAAGCGTACAGGATCGCGGTACATGAACTGACCCGTGTTGGGCTTGCGGATAAGCTTGACGCGTATCCCGCAAAGCTGTCGGGAGGGCAACAGCAGCGTGTCGCCATCGCGAGAGCACTGGCCATGCAGCCGAAAATCATGCTTTTTGATGAACCCACGTCAGCCCTTGACCCGGAACTTGTAGGCGATGTCCTCACTGTCATGAAACAACTTGCAAAAGACGGAATGACAATGATCTGTGTCACGCATGAAATGGGTTTCGCAAGGGAAGTCGCCGACAAGGTTGTTTTCATGTACGACGGACAAGCGCTTGAGATCGCGCCCCCGTCGGAAATATTCACTAAACCTAAACACGAACGAACAAAACAATTTCTGCAAAGCGTTTTATAACTTTTTATTAATTTGAGGAGTTATATAAACATGGGATATGATTTTCGATTGGCAAAAAATAATGAAATTGATACTATTTTTTCTCT
>CALWNV010000108.1 GCA_944382895.1 uncultured Clostridia bacterium
TTATATGTGTTTGCTGCTTCGCCCGGAGATACGATAAAATAACAAAGCTCCGGGCTTTTTTTTATAAGCTTTGATAATGCCGCCGGCAAATTCCCTTTATACACAGTAAAGGGTTTTATGCTCATTATGGGAGGACCGACATAAACACGCTTTTTTGCTGTATTTTTTTTATGTTTTTTCTCACGCATAGTCGTCCTCCAAGCTTAAAGCAAGCGCGCTTTCAAAGCTCATTTCTATCCCGCCGAAATAGTACGGATAAGATTCAACATCGTCCTGAAGAGCCCATTCCAAAGTACCGTTTAATCTGAAATTCCCTATATACGGTTTAGTCATAAAACGAAAGCTTGTTTTGTCAATCATATTGAGAATTTCCGTATACCCTTGTCTTTCCGAGCTTTCGTCAAAGATACAAAAAACAAGCTGAACATCAACCTTTGCTTTATCGCCGACTTCTGTCTGCCCTTGAGATATCCTGACAATGATATACGGTACCGGACTGTATTCGTCTCCTGTATCATTTTCGGGAATGGGCAAATCCTGTTTGAAAATGTTGATTTTTTTCGGTGTTCCGTCTTCCGAATTATATTTGCTTTCTGAAAAAATGTGTCTTATTTCATTGACAAGTAATTCCTGTAAAAAAGCAGGAGTGTTGCCTTTGTTATCTGCTCTGTTCATATCAGCCACCGCTTTCCGCCTTCTTTTTCAGCCTTTTTAAATACTTATTAATTTGAATTTGAGTTTGCTCATCAAGTATTTTATATATTTCAGGTCTGATTTTCCGCATAACGGCTTTTTCATTACCGAGCATTTTCGGAACAGACATTGAGTAAAGGGCTTTTATAGGCAGGCGCTCTTGACCTACTCTCTGGGCAACAGCTGTCTTGCCGCTTGCAAATTTTGTGATAAAAGCCTTGATACCATCCTTTTCCAGCGGCTTTAATGAATTTGACTTTATTACTTTTGCTTTTGTAACGGCAGGCTTCTTTGCTTTCATTGTGGCAGGTGATACTTTGAATTCCGAAAGCATACGAGGCTTTCCCTTTGCCTGAATTTTTGCTGTAAGATTCGCCACGGTGGCATTTTTTATTTCCATTGCCTTGTTAAATCCAGCATTTTTAACGGTATACTGCTGCTGCGCCTCAGCCGCAAGAAGCTTGCGGCTTTTTCTTGCAGTGTCATCTATTGCGCTTTTAAGCACTTTGGGGGCGCTGTCCTTAAATTCTCCCAGCGCATCGCTTATTTTTTTCAGTCTTTTGTCAACATCATTTATGTTGATATATGCTTCGCTCACATTTTCACCTCTCTTGCAGTAATTGCATATATGCCCTGTTCCTCCGTACATTCCTTAACAATCATGGTTCTTTTTCTGTCATGTCTTCCAAGAGTTATTTTCTGCTCTATTTTCGGCTTTTGGCCGAACTCGGAAGCAAGAACATATATAAGAATTGTGTGTGCAAATGCACCGTCGTCATGAGGCGAACTTATATTTCTTTCAATAAGTTCGTTACTGTCTATGATTGCCTTTATTAGCCGGTCATTTATGTAAATACTGTCGGCGAATTCTTTATCATTAAGGAAAATATCAGCACAGTCCTTATTGATTACGCTTTTAAAAGTCAAATCCTTCATAAAGTCTAAAATCAGCCGGCAGCGGCGGCTCCGGCAGCTCCGGCAGCGGCGGCAGCGGCGGCAGCAGCTCCCACAGAAATATCAACATAAACATTTGTGTCTGAGCTTCCGGCGGCAGCTATTGCAATTCCTGCCGGAACATCTGTTGATGTATTTGTTATATTTCCGTTTGATAAGTTAAAATATACGGGATCGCCCATGTTTACCGTGACGCCTGATGCCTTGGGTAAAATAAAGACACCGTTGCTAACAAGTCCTCCTGTTTTTCCCGGAAAAATATTATCTGCGGCAACTGCTATTTTTGTTGTTCCCATTGCAACAACATCTCCGGCGCCTATAAGACTTTCGGAACTGTTCAAATAATCAAGAATATTTCCTTTCTGATAAAATACTGCTTTTGCCATAGTTTAAGCTCCTTTCTTATTAGATTGTGATTTTTGCTCCCGGGTTTCTGGTGATGCCCCTGTAATCTACGACGGAAATGCCCCAGTCAAGGAAAATATTCCATGAAAAGCCCAAGATGTTGGGATCGTTATTTCTGCTTATAGTAGGCATTTCATTACCGTTAAGATAATCAATCTGAATTGATTTTGCTGTGTTGATATCTGCCACAAGATACCAGGGAACATTGTTTGTGCCTGCGTATTCGTTGAGAACAGGCGTTTGAACAACGCTTATAGGCGAATTATACAGGGGGTTCTTGTCGTTGTTCTGAGAGCCGGGAAGATTTGTGCTGCCGAAAATGACATTAAGGGCAAATTCATAGCCGACAGGAACAACAACGAATGCAGGAACAACGCTTATTGCTTCTCCGAACGCATCCTTTTGTGCTCTCATTTTTAAGATCATTGCCTCGATGGCTTCAACGCTGGGCATAGCACCTGAGGAAATGTCATTATTATGAGCAGTGTCGAAGAGGTTTTTTCCGTCAAAAATTTTCTTGTTGTCAAACAAAACTCTGTAAACCTGTCTGTCAATGGTGATTTTTGCTTTTCTTGCATAAAGAGCAGGCATTTTTGTAATAAGTCCGATGTCGTCGTTAATAAAAGCCTGTCGTGTCATTGTAAACTGTCTGCCGTATGTTTTAAGCTGTCTTGTAGGAAGCTTTTCACTTAAAATAGTGTCTGCCTTAAGCTCTCCGTTTTCGGGAACCTCATAAAATTCACCGGCTCCGATAATATATTCCGCATCTTTGTTTTCCTTAAAGTCGCTGAGTGTTCCTTTAGATGTCCATGCCTCAAATGTTGTAGGTGTGTGGCTGTATGCTTCAACAATCTTTTTGTTTATTGTGTTATCAAGGATTGCCGGAAAAACGGCTGTGGGATTGTAAAAGCTTCTTTGTGCATAGTCAAACAGCTCATCAGCCGACATTCTTTTTGAGTTTATGCCTTCATGCTCCAGACATTCAGCAGCAATATCTTTTATTGAGCAGTTTCTCAGCTCCTTTGCTCCTTCGGCAGGATTCTGAATTATGCTGCCTGACTTCATTAAAAGGGCGTCTGTTGCGGCGCTTCTGAATTTATCAGCTTCACAGGCTGTTACCTTTACTGAGGAAGGGGTTCTGTCTTTTTTGAGTTTTTCAAGGATTTTTGCTCTCACCTCATCAACAGAAGAGCCGTTTTCCAAAAATTCAGTGCTGTCGATTCCGAAATCTCGGCAAATAGCGTTAATTGAAGCTGTTCGCCTGCGTTCTTCCTCAACAGCTCT
>CALWNV010000109.1 GCA_944382895.1 uncultured Clostridia bacterium
ACACTCCGGAAATACCTGTTATTTTTTCATATTCCTCCGAATATGCGTTCAGCAGCATTGTCTGTATATCTTCAAGTGTAAAATTTTCTATAAAAGAAATGCTCGGCTGATTTTTAAGCTCGTCAATCATCGACATATTTCCATTCCACCTTGATATTTACTTTTCCGTTATCATCCGCATCGGCAGTCACCTGTAAAATCGAAATTTCACTTATATATTCTGCTGCCTCCGTTATAATCTCGGCAGTTAACAATGCGCAAGCAGCTTTTGACGGCTGATCGAGCAAATCAATACTGATTCCGTAGTCTCTTTCAAGCGCTATTGTTCCTTTTGGTGTAAGTAATAAGTGTTTTATTTTTTGTGTAGTAGCGTTAATGTTGTAGCGTTCATTTTTTCCGGTGTATATTATTTCTGCATTCAACTGTATTCCTCCAATGTTAAGCTTACTTTTGCCTGTACGATTTTACCGTTGTTTAGTATGGTATCCCAAGATTCGGATATACTTGCTAATATCCATAAAAAGGAATTTGCGCCGGAGGAACCGATGGGTTTGCCACCTATTATCAGAGGATAAGCTCTTCCCGATGTTACCATGCTCTCAAGCTCATTTAACATTTTTTCAGGGCTTATACCTAAGGCAAAGGATAGCTGTATATCGAATGTGATACCGCCGGAAGCATCTCCCAGATATTCTTTTACCGGTTTGCCTCTTAATGTATCGGTTGAATTCCATCGTCCGCTTACCTGGCGGGAAAAGTTTGAAAATGTCAGTATTTTTTTATCTGTGGTTTCAAAGACAATGTTTCCGAATGTTCCTATCATGTTAATCACCTTGAAATTTGCCGATAATAAAAGCAGCGCCGCTGTCTGTGTATACAACGGCAACTGTATCATCAATTTGTGGCTCAGTTAAAACTGCATTTTGATAATTTTGCAAAATCGGCAGAAAAGGTGTGGTTTTATTATCGTCAGATACAAAAACAACTCGCGCTTTATTGTCTTTTACTGCTGATATTCGTCCTATTTTTATCATAAATTATCAATCCTGTACGCTTCGTATGAAGTGGTATAACCACCTGAAATCTTGTGTTCCGCCGAAGCTATAAAGTATTTGCCGTCAATAAGCTCTCCAATGCCTGTTATATTGATATTTTGCCCGGCGACAATGTCTGTATTGCCCATCAAAGAAAAAGAAAGTACATTTTCCTTTATATTGGCGTTTAACAGCGCGGCCTTCGCCATGCGTTCAGCTTCAGCAAGATTTGCCGGCTTTTTTTCTGTTATTTTCAACAGTCTGGTTGATTTGCCGGTTTTATAGTTAATTGTTTTTCCGTTTGTATCCTCGTATGAGAGCTGTACGCCCGTATACAAGCCGTCAAGAGATGAATCAAAGCTCCAGCCGGGTAATATCTGAAGTATTCCTGCTGATGTCTTTCCGAACTCCACCGTTTTTACAGCTTTTTCGGCTATTGCTTTTTGCATACTGTAAAGCACAATCTTTTCGGAATATGCTTTCATACATATTCCGAAATCATTGCAAAGACTTAAAAGAAACGCACCGTCTGTTTGATTTGATTGCTCAACTGTTGTTATTAGTATAGAATCCGCATCATAGAACAGGGAAATCCCTGCTCTCTTTGCAATATCGCTTGCAATTTGCTTTATTGTTACATTCTCCCAAACCTTTGAGCGGGCAGTAACCGAAAAAGATGTTGCAGCAGGAGAACTTAATCCGCTTAAACTGATTTTCAGCGGTTCTCCGCTTATGCTGAATGTGTCAAGCGTAAAATCTCCGCATTTAAAATTTTTTGTACTTGTGCCGGATGTTAAAAGCAGGAACGCCTGTATTTTATCGCCTTTATAAGGCATTTTGGAACTCAGCCATTGTCTGTTTCTGTCAGCACATTCAATGCTCAAAGAATCTGATTCACCTGAGGCCTTGTCAGTATAAGAAAAAGAAGTTAAGTCTTTGCCTGACAGATCAAAAAGCTTTTTTCCGTTTCTGCTGTAACTGCAAATTACATTGCTTTGCCTTGCGATTTGTGACGATAGCATTTTTACCTCCATAACGGCAGTGTTGCTGTTGCTGTTTGTTCTTCGGGTAAGTCGGGAATGATGAGAGCAACACCGTAATCAAACATAAATATGTCTATTTGCTCAGTGTTGCAGTTCATCAAACAGTCAGCGTATAATTCTGACCCGTATATTTTTTTTGAAATTATGTCCCAGGTGTCGCCGGCTTGAGTTATGTATTTACTTGCCATTGTTTTATACCTTTAAAATTTAATTCTTCTTTTTTCAAGTTCATATTTTTTCATAAGCTTTTTAAATTCTTCAAAGCTCATACTTACAACTTCAACTATATCTTCTTTGTCAGATTTTCCGTTCAAATGGAATACAGGCGAGAAAACTATTTGTGATGTGTTTGTGTTTGCCGGAACGGAAAGCAAATTTGTCAATTTGCTTAAGGGCAAAATCGCTTCAGATTCAGAGCCTTCACCTGCCATAAGCACTGTCGGGGAGGTAACAATTCCTCCTGAAGCAAGCAAAGGTATTTGCGGAATATCAAATCCATATGTGTTGCCGCCGATACCGGGAACCCAGTCCGGCACATCAATGCTGATACTGTTTATTCCGCTGATTGCGCTGTTTATAATGCCGATAACCGCATTAATAGGTAATTTTACTATGTTTCCTAATGCACCGAAAACATTGCTGAAAACACCTACTATTCCTTCCCATGCTGATTGCCAGTCTCCTGTGAATATGCCCATTATAAAATCAATGAGACCTTGGAAAATTCCCACAATGTTATTTACAAGCGGCATGATTATGTTAAGAGCCTGGGTAAGGGCTCCGCTGAAGGCATTAGCCAGCATATAAATAATGGGATTCAGAACATTAATTAAAGGAATGAGGGACTGTATAATCTGCATAAACGCCGGCAGGAGAGTAGTTATAATGTTTGTTAACGGAGGAACCAGCACAGATATTACATCTGTTATAATCGGCATTAAAGCCGCAACAAGCTGAACAATAACAGGCATAAACTGCATAAGCAAAGGCAGTATCTGTCCCAATGCTGATAACAGAACAGGTACAATAACGCTTGCAACTGGCGCCAGCTGCTGTATGATTTGAACAACAAAGGGAAGCATCTGTTTTGCAAATGATATAAGCATAGGCATAATGCTTGAAACAAGCGGCGTCTGAGCTGATACAAGATCAGCAATAAAAACAATGATTTCAGATAACACAGGCGCAATATCAGTTATCAGATCTCCGAAAAG
>CALWNV010000110.1 GCA_944382895.1 uncultured Clostridia bacterium
AAATGCGTCGCATACTGCGCAACGGCTTATACCTTTCCCGTCATAACGTTTTAATCCCGGGATAGAAGGCAAGGTTCGGTTTTTCCCTGTGGCAAGTATTATTTTTTTCGCGGTATGGATGGAAGAAGGTGTTTTTACTATAAAAGTCATATCGTCATAATTCATTGATATATCTGTTACTTCTTCATCAGAAAATTCTCCTCCGAGGGCTTTTAACATTTGCTCGGAGTTTTTTATTAGCTGAGTGCCGGAAACCGTATGCGAAAATCCGAAATAATTATCGATTTTTTCAGCAGTACCTGCAGCGCCGTATCCTGTAGCGATAATAAGTGTTTTCAAATTCGCACGAACGGTGTAGAGCGCGGCGCTCAGTCCGGCAGGGCCTTTACCTATAATTATAACATCATACATGTTATGCCTCCTCAGTTTATTGTATTATTAACCATTATACCATATTAAATTAAAAATGTAAATAAAAAATTATAAGCGGGCGCATGAATCGCCCGCTTATAATATAAAAAATTGCTATCAGCCATGAGATACTATCTCTATATTACCTGAATCCATACTATCGGGAATAGTGACCGGAAGCTTTCCTTTCGGTTCGAGACGACCGAGAATAACATCTGAGGCTGCTTGTACCGAAACTTTAGAAGTGGAATAACAGCATATCACTGTTCCTACGAAGGGAAGTTGAGCGGCTACATATGGATTTGAAACTACTGCTATCACTTTTTTCCCAAGCCGTACTATCTTTTCGACTACTGCGATTTGCTGCTCAGTTAAAAGTCCTACCTGTCCTGAGTGGGAGCGGAAAGATGTTCCGACAATTACGATATCGGCTTTACTTGCTTTTTCAATAAGTTCATTCTCAAGTTCAGGCGCAACTTCCTGGGAGATAAGCGCAAGCTTTGCGATGGGAACATCTTTATGCAATGTTTCTGCGATAAGTGTCTGGTTGGTATAAAGGCCGAAAGAAAGCTTGTGCCCCGGATGTGTAGGTTCCATCACCATTACATCATTCATTGAAGTAAAATCAACGGGGATAATGTTGTCTCTGTCTCGGATAAGCGTTACGCTTTTTTCGGCGATTTGTTTTGATATTTCCCATCCGTTAAGTTTTTCAACAGGGCCTTTTTTATTGTCAAATAAGCCAAGACGCTGTTTTGTTCGTAAAACTCTCAAAACAGCGAGATTTAATACATCTTCTGAGAGTTTCCCATCGCGTACGGCTTTGGAAATCGCGGCAGGGGCGTTCCAAACATCATACGGTCCTAAAATAACGTTACAACCGGCGGCTATTGCTCGGATCGTTCCCATATGCCTGTCATCACCGTCCTGAGCAGTAAGACCTGTCATTGCCATTGCGTCTGTAAGTATTATTCCTTCAAAACCAAGTTCCTCACGGGCGACACCGGTTATTACCGCTCTTGAGGTCGTAGCTACATTGATATCATCAAACATCGGGTATATAGCGTGATTTGTCATAAACGCGCCTATCCCGTTTCTGACTGCATTTTTGAATGGTTTCAAATGTATAGCTTCCATTTCCTCTTTTGAGGAGTTTGTTTTTTCAAGTGAAAAATGACTGTCACTTGATTGCATTCCGGCTCCGGGAAAATGTTTTGCGCATGCGCAAAAATCACCGTATTCCTGCATACCCCTGATTATTTCCGATGTAATCGCTGAAACGTGATCGGGATTTTCGCCGACAGAACGAACATTTGTTATCGGGTTTGCGGGGTTTATATTGACATCTGCTACCGGTCCGTATGTAAGGTTCCAACCGAGATTTACGGCTTCGTTACGTATCACCTTCCCCTCAAGATATGCAAGCCGTTTGCCTTCTTCCTCATCGGCGATAGCACCTAAAGACATCTGATCGGGGAATTCGGTCGCGTAATCTTCAACATGAACTGTTTGTCCGACGCCTGTTTCCATATCAACTCCGATAAGAAAGGGGATGTCCGCCTCCTTCTGAAATCTTTCGACGTCTTTTTTGAAACGATCTGCGTCCTCGCGTTTATTCCCCCACATAGCCGTCATGGCTCCGATACCGAGTTCCATAGCTGTTTTAACTTCATCATAACAGCAGAATCCGGACGAGAGCACCTGGGCGGCTTTTTTTTCAAGAGGCATAAGCTCAAGTATTTCTTCGGGTGTTTTGCCTATATATTCTTTTTTCATATGAACATCCTCCGTTATTTATATCTGATTTATTTTATATTAAGTAATGTGACTGATATTGTCAAGAGATTTCACAAAAGATTCCAATAATACTGTTAAAAATTTTCATTGCAAACATATCTGTAAGTCTGTAAAAAAATATTTATATTTGCGCAAGAGTGATTCCGTTGATATACATATTGTATAAAGCAAAATTATGCATCATATTTCCGTCGTGTGCCGGCCCGTCAAAGGTCTGTACGGCATTTTCAACGACAACAATCGCCGCCCGTAGATTGTTGTCGTTGAGATATGCTTTTTGCGTAAGAGCGTATTGCATAACGCAAATATCGGTGCAACCGCCGGTTATGACATATGTTTCGATATTTTTAATGTTTTCACTGAGCCATTTAAGATAGCTTTTTGCCAAAAAGGCATTTGTTGAGTTTTTCTTTATTATTGTCGCATCTGATGTCAAGTGCTGGAGCGGGGCAATGATTTTTTGTTCGTTTTCATCTATGCAATGTTTGGGATATGTTGAAAGTTCAGGGCTGGAGGAGGTATGTGTGTCTACAAAAAACAATTTATGTGAAAGCAAAAAGTATTCATTGACCCTGACAATGTTAGGAGCGATCTGCATCAGTCTTGGAGACGCAAGTTCTCCTTGTATGAAAAATCCGTCGATGGTGTCAATATTTACTACTACAGCAGTTTTAGGATTTATTTTCAGAGTCCGTATATCGACAACTGATTCGCGAATAAGTTTATCTACGTGATTTCCGAACAGTGCCATTATCTCAACTCCTCAATAATTTTTTTTCTGTCTTTTTCGTTGAAAATCGCTGAACCGACGACAGCAATATCTACGCAGGAGTTTTTTACAAGCGCCATATTTTCTTTTGTTACCCCTCCGTCAATTTCAATAAGTATGTCAAGCCCTCTCTTCTCAATTTCTTTTTTGAGCTGTATACATTTTTCAAGACAGGAAACTATCATTTTTTGCCCGCCGAAACCAGGCTCAACAGTCATGATAAGAACCATTTTCACTTTGTCAAGATATGG
>CALWNV010000111.1 GCA_944382895.1 uncultured Clostridia bacterium
GGCAGTTAAACGTGCTTCCTTTAAAGTCATAATATTTTTCTCTATTATTTTTTATAAAGTTTACAAGCCAGTAAGCGAGCTTCGCAAGACCAAAGCATACAAGAAGAATGCCCAAGGCTAAAAGAAAATCTTTCATGATTTATTGACAATGGCGCTGAGTTGTTATAAAATATGGGTGCATAAGGGAAGCTCAGTTCCCTTTGCACATACGCTGTTTAATCAATAAGCTTGCTGATGATGATTAACAGTGTTCCAACTATTAAGTCAACCAATGCATTGATAAGTATTTCTTTGTAATCGGTTGGCTTTTTCTTTTTCTTAGCCGTCTCATATTGCCGATATAGCAAGCTTTTTTCTGATTTAAAAATTTTTTTAAGTTGTCCCGAATGTCCCGCCAAAGTGTGATAAAATATATAATGACAAGAAGCGTAAAAAGCTTTTTGTAATTTCTCTCTCAAAGTGTTGCCCTGAAATAATGGCAGCACTTTTTTTGCGGCGAAAGGTACTTCCGGGGAGTTTTCCAAGTGCGGGTCGCGGAAGGCGCGGGGTTTTTCTCCATAAAAATGAAAAATTTTTGCTTGTTTCGTTACGCAAAAACACAAATATTTAAAACTTACAAAAAAAATTAAGGATGAAACGAAACGGAGGATAAAAATTGTCTTCGGCTCACGAAAAGAAAAAAGAAGATTCCGTTCAAACGGAAATTCCGGAGTTCGTTTCGTCTGCCGGCATAGCTAAACTGCTTGGAAAATCAGTTAGAAGAATACAGCAGATCACGGCTGAGGGCATTATTCAAACCGAAAAAACTCCGGGAAAACTAAGACGTTACAACACAGCAGAAACAGTACAGCGATACATAGACTATATTGAAAAAAAACATAACGAAGATGCAACCGGCAAACAGGCATTGGAGCTTAAAAAGCTGCAGGCTGAAATTGCTCTTAAAGAAAGCCAGGGAGAACTTCACAGGCTGAAAACAGATATAGCAAGCGGTAAATATCTTCCCATTGAGACTATATCCGAGGACTATATTAAATTTTTTACTGTTTTAAAAAAATTTCTGACTTCCCTCCCCTCAAGATTATGTTCGCAGTTTATGGGATATATAGAACCGGTTTCCTTGAGAGCCATCGAAAAAGAGCTCAATGATGATATAGCCGAACAGCTTAATTCCTTTGTAGGCTACGCAAAAGAAGAGGAAGGGCATGACAGTAGAAAAAAACACTGAAATAAAGAAATATACCGTTCCAGCATATATATACGAAGCACTGCAAACGCTATTGCCTCCGCAGAATAAAACTGTTTCACAATGGGCAGAAGAAAACCGAATTCTTGATTCCAGAAGCAGTGACAATCCCGGTAAATGGAAAAACAGTTTAACACCATATCTTGTTGGAATAATGGATGCTTTCAACGATTACGAGATTGAAGAAATTGTTTTCTGCAAGCCTACGCAGGTCGGAGGCACAGAAGCATTGCAAAACATGATCGGCTACATTGTAACACAGGACCCTTCGCCTACAGTTATCGTTTATCCTTCCGACACTCTCGCCGAAAGTGTTGTTGCAAACCGTATACAGCCAATGCTGGAAGATTCACCTGTGCTTTCAAAAAAATACAGAGAGCTTAACAGCTCAAAAAGCGAATTACAGTTTGACGATATGTATATTTCAATTGTAGGGGCAAATTCTCCGTCAAAGCTTGCGTCAAGACCGGCGAAATATGTTTTTTTTGATGAAATTGATAAATACCCCGGTGCAACAAAAAAGGAAGCAGATCCAATTTCTTTGGGCAAGGAGAGAACCAAAACTTTCAGAGGCAGTAAAATTTTTATGACATCAACGCCAACAACAAAAACTGGACAGATTTGGAGAAACCTTGAGGACTGCGATACAGAGTATCACTATTTTATTCCGTGTCCCCATTGCAGGGAAATGATTGAACTGAAGTTTTCAAATCTCAGGTGGGAAGGAAAAGATACAGCGACAGACAGCAACTGCCGGGCATCTTCAGCCGCTTATTATTGCCAGGAATGCGGAGGAAAAATAACAGACAAAGAAAAGAGCAAAATGCTTGCCCTCGGAAAATGGCAGGCAGTTAGAAGCAGCAGCAATTTTCACAGGAAGGTAGGATTTTGGCTCAATACGCTTTATAGTCCCTTTACAACCTTTGAATCTATAGCAAGAGAATGGATGAAAGGTAAAGACGATATAGATATCCGGCATAATTTCATCAATTCATGGCTTGCCGAGCCGTGGGAAGATACAAAACGCAAAACATCTTCAGACACTGTATTTCAGAGGCAGGCTCAAACTGAAGAATTTACCGTGCCTGACTGGGCAGCTTTTTTAACCGGCGGCGTAGATGTGCAGGAAACCTGTCTTTATTGGACCATAAGAGCCTGGGGAAAGTACTGGACAAGTCAGAATATCGCCCACGGACAGGCGTTAAGCTTTTCAGAAGTGGCCAAAATCATGAATTTATCGTATCGGAAAGAAGACGGAACCTTGTGTATAGTTCAACTGGCACTTGTAGACAGCGGCGACCAGACAGACCTTGTTTATAATTTTACTGCGGAAAATTCTGAATGGGCTATGCCCTGCAAAGGCGTTGACTCAATGCTTTCTCATTTCCGCATAAGCACAATTAATAAAGTGGATTCAAAAGCTTACGGACTGCGACTTGTACTTGTTGACACAGGAAAATATAAGGACATTATATCCTCACGAATGCAAAAAGAAAACGGAACGGGAAGCTGGATGGTGTACAGCGGCTGTGATTCCGAATATGCCGAACAGGTAACTTCGGAGCAAAAAGTGATTGAAAGGAATAAAAACGGAAGAGAAAAGGCGACATGGGTACTAAAAAAGACCCACGGTGCAAATCACTACCTTGATACAGAGGTTTATGCTATGGCAGCCGCAGACATATTAGGTGTCAGATCTCTCCACCTGGAAGAGGATACCGAGGAACAAGAAGAACAGCAACCGGAAAATGCTTATAACACAAAAGACGATGATGATGCAAACGACTGGATTAAAGGCGGAAACATACGAATATAGGAGGTAAAAATGCAGCAATTATACGATTACACAGCGTCAGACGCTGAGCTTTTACAAAAGGTTAACGAAGCTATTACAGCGATAATGGTTACCGGACAGTCCTATAAAATTGGTTCAAGAAGCGTAACAAGAGCCGATCTTAATACTCTA
>CALWNV010000112.1 GCA_944382895.1 uncultured Clostridia bacterium
TTTATCGTTTTCTTCTTTGTTGTTTTCTTCTCCTTCCTGAGTTGTCTTTTTTTTCGTATCGCCCGCTTCAGGTTCAGGCTCTGTCTGTGTTTGTTGATCCTGCTGAGAGGACAGAGTGGTGTCATCATTCTCTTTTTTATTTTTATTTACGCAACTTACTATACCTATCGTTACGGCAATGATTATTAAAAGCAAAACAAAAACGGCAAGCGCCGCGCGCAGCCTTCTTTTCATCCTGATTTTTTTCTTCCTGCGTGAAGACGGTTCGGTTTTTTTACTCAAAGCGGATTCCCTCCCAGATGCAAATATATGGTGTTATTTTTTCAATTCTATTATATCATATTTTAATAATATTGTAAAGTGCCGCATAAAAATAATTTGTAAGGGAGGGATCTTTATAAAACGTACATTTGTTGTTTTGATTGCGGCAGTTATTTTGATAAGTTTTGCGGCACCGGCAAGCGCAGAAAGCGCGTATGCAGCCGTGACTATAGAAGCTCAGACTGGGATCGCTCTGTATTCCAAAAACGCCGATATACGCCGACCTATGGCAAGCACTACAAAAATCATGACCGCGCTTGTCGCGCTTGAGGAAAAACCTCTTGACAGTGTTTTTGTCGTCAGCGCCTCAGCCGCGGCTGTCGACGGATCGCAGATGGGGCTTGCGGAAGGCGAAAAAATAACATTGCGTGATTTGCTTTACATGCTGATGCTGAAATCCGCGAATGACGCCGCAGAGGTTATAGCGGAAAATGTGGGAGGATCTATTGAAGGTTTCGCGGCGCTTATGAACGCCCGGGCGGAAAAAATAGGGCTTTCCGATACTCATTTTGTTAATCCGCACGGGCTTCCTGATGACAATCACTATACAACGGCAAGAGAACTTGCTTTGATCGCGCGTGAGGCGTTGGAAAATAAAAATTTCGCCGAGCTTGTCTCAACTAAAAGCGCGCATATTTCTTACAGAAACATGGTTCTTGAAAATTCAAACAGACTTCTTTCGTCGTATGAATACGCAAACGGTGTCAAAACCGGGTTTACTAAAAAAGCAGGGCGATGTCTGGTGTCTTCCGCAACTAAAGACGGGGTGACACTTATAACCGTTACTCTTAACGACGGGAATGACTGGCAGGATCATGTGGAACTCATGGAAGCGGGATTTGCGCGGGTCTCGTGTTATGAGATATACGCTCCCGGAGAGTATGTTGCAGAACGGGTCGTTCTTAACGGCAGTGAAAAGGCGGTATTCAAAAACACGGAAAGCATATACGGAGTTATCATCGACGGTGTGAAGCAGGAATATATTTTCAAGGAGAATATTTCTCCCTCGTTATACGCGCCCTTATTTACGGGGAAAGAGATCGCAGGGCTCGGTATGTATTCAGGTAATGATTTGGTTTATGAAACGCCTCTCTGTTTATGTGAGAACGTTGATCCGAAGGAAGAACCGGCGGGATTTTTCCGTAAATGGGTTTTGACTTTTTTCAGACTTTTACGGAATTTATAAGTATTGACACATATCTGTAATTATGATATACTTATTTTGATTGGAGAGTATATTATGAGAATACAGAAATTTATAGCGGAAAGCGGACTGTGTTCGCGCAGAGAGGCAGAAAGGCTTGTCGAAGAAGGTAAGATATTTGTCAACAGGTCTCCCGCTTTTGTAGGGCAGGATATAGATCCGGAAAAAGACACGGTATACTGCGGCGGGAAAAGGATCAGGCTGAAATTCTGCAATAAGCAGTATTTTATGTTCAATAAGCCCCGTGGGGTCATAACTTCCATGAAAGCGCAGGATGACAGGAGCATAGTTGCCGACCTTATCAGAGGAATAAAAGGGCGTGTATATCCGGTTGGCCGTCTTGACAGGGACAGCGAGGGGCTTTTGCTTCTCACGGACGACGGGGAACTTGCCGAAAAGCTTACACATCCGAAATACAGTATTGCTAAAACATACCGAGTCACGGTCAAAGGCGAGGTCACTCAGGAAAACCTTCGGAATCTCCGGGAGGGAGTGGATATAGGTGCCGGTATCGTGACACGCCCTGCGGAAGTTGTTGTAAAGAAACAAACGCCGGAGAAAACGGTTATGCATATATCCATAAGCGAAGGGAAAAACCGTCAGATAAGGAAAATGTGTGAATCTCAGGCGCTTGATGTGCTCTTACTCAAGAGGATAGCGATAGGAGAGATCAATCTCGGAAGGCTTGCCGTGGGCGCTTACAGACCCCTGACTCAGAAAGAGTTAAAATATCTGTTCGATACGCTTGAGATTGATGAAAAGCAGAAAATAGTCAAAAAACCGAAAGACCCTTCTAAACAGCGCGCTTTTGATCGCGATTCACACCGTCAAAACAAAAAGCGCCCTTCAAAGTCTGTTTATGAAAGGCGTTTCCTAAAGCAGTTCGGAAATAAAAAATCGCGTAAATGAAAATAAATTTTATATATCATTTCTTATAATGCGCCATGAGTCGGAAAGACGTGTCAATGACCATGCTGCGTTTGCCGGGCTGGTAGACGGCAGACATACCGCTTTTATTCCGACTTTTTTTGAAATATATCTGTTATAGTATTTTTCAGCGGTTTTTCCGTTTACGTAAATATGTTGTATATCGCATTCATTTATTATTATTTCTATTGGGTTCGGTTTAGCGTTTTTGATTGAACTGTCGGCGCTGCCGGATATTTCGCATGAACCGAGAACGTCCCATACGGCGATATGGTATGAAAGCAGAAAAGCCTTTTTTTCCGCGATCGTTTCCGGTACGGGGCTGTCAAAAACTTTCGCGAGGACTTTCCAGAACCTGTTTTGAGGATGCCCGTAAAAAAAGCCGGATTGCCTGGATTTTACGGAAGGAAAACTTCCGAGAATAAGTATACGCGAATCGTTGTCGTAAACGGGAGGGATGTTATGTTCGTACATTTACTTCCTCTTTTCATAGGTGGCGCATGATCGTTTTTGTGATACGCCCGCGATGAAAACACAGCTTGCCGGGCTGTGTTTTCCTGTTATATACATGATCCGGCAGCGTATGATATTCGGGAACACGAAAAAATATTTATGTGACTTAGTTACTGACAAATAAAAATTTTTGGGGTATAATAAACCCGTAAAACAAAAAAAGGAGGCCTGTCAAATGGCAACTGTAAAGCTTACGAAAAACAATTTTGAACAAGAGGTTATTAAATCCGATGTGCCTGTATTGAT
>CALWNV010000113.1 GCA_944382895.1 uncultured Clostridia bacterium
CCGTAAGTATAATTTCAGCTTGCTCCGAAAGCGCCGGGTATACAGCTATAACAGAATTGTCTCGTCCGTAATTTTCAAGAGATATAACAAATTCCCCGGCAGCGTTTATACGAAACACACCCAGCATATACAAATCAGTCAGTGAAGAAAAAGTTTTCTCGCCCATTTCACTGTTATACCAGGCTGGAACCCAATCATGATAATATTGATTTTGCGTGATATAACTCATATTAACAAATTCACGATCATATTCCACCGGTGAAAGATATTTCGCATTAAATTCTTTGATCCTGGCTCCGCGGCCCCGGTCTATATACAACCGGAGTGCAGAAGTTTCAACCTCGTCTACAACAGCACAGTAATAACCTTCGATCAAATCATTTTCATATATTTTAACCCATTCACGATCTATCCATGCCTCAATATGATAGTCTCTCACTACAGAATAGTTTTCAATAATTTCAACCACATTGATAATTTTAGGAGTTTCGAATGTAATCTGTGTAAACGCACCTTCCTGTCGCGGGACCCAATAGGTATCAGGGTCTCCGTCAACAGCTTTCAGGCCTTCAGGGTCGTTATATAACGGAGGGGAATCGGGATCTCGTCTGGTCACGGAACATGAAGACACCAAAAAAACTGCGGCCGCTGAAATAAACGCAAGAAAGTAAAATGAAAAACGTTTGAACAGTATATTTTTTTTCATTTTTTACCGCCTTTCATTTGTGTGTCAATCCAATAAGAATAAACTAAATAATAAAAAATTCTCTCAAATATAAAATATGCGAAACAGGGAATACTGCCGTTTTTTGAAGAGAATAATCATACGAATATTTTTAATTCAGATATAATTTTCAAAAAAGGCGCTGACACAATCCTGCCAGCGCCTTCACATTTTGTAATATCAAATTTATGACCGTTAAATCACATATATTTAGCTGTACTGAGTTTTATACCGGGACCCATAGTAGATGCGACAACACACGATTTGATATACTGACCTTTAGCGGCAGCCGGTCTCGCTTTTACGATCGCGCCGATAAGAGCCTCAAAATTCTGCTGGATCTTCTCAGGACCAAAAGACGCTTTGCCTATCGGGCAGTGAATTATATTTGTTTTATCAAGACGGTATTCGACTTTACCGGCTTTTGTTTCTTTAATAGCCTGTTCCACATTAGGTGTAACAGTCCCGGCCTTGGGGTTAGGCATAAGACCTTTAGGACCAAGAACCTTACCCAAACGCCCTACAACACCCATCATATCAGGCGTAGCTATAACAACATCGAAATCAAACCAGTTTTCTCCCTGAATCTTAGCAACCATGTCCTCCGCCCCGACATATTCGGCGCCCGCTTTTACAGCCTCATCCGCTTTATCACCTTTCGCAAAAACAAGAACACGGGTTTGTTTACCTGTTCCGTTCGGAAGAACAATCGCGCCTCTTACCTGCTGGTCTGCATGGCGAGAGTCAACGCCAAGCCGGACATGGAGTTCTATTGTCTCGTCAAATTTTGCTTTTGCCGTTTGACAAACCAACGCGATTCCTTCCGCGCTGTCGTAGAGTTTAGAAGTATCTATAAGCTTCGCGCTTTCAATATATTTTTTACCTTTTTTCATATCAAAAAATCCTCCCTGTGGTTTTTCGGGACATGCCCTCCCACGTTAATATAATGTCAGTCTACAACTTCCACGCCCATACTGCGCGCTGTACCGGCAATCATTTTGATCGCGGCCTCAACATCATTCGAGTTGAGGTCAGGAGCTTTGATCTCGGCTATTTTCTGAAGCTGAGCCTTTGTTATTTTGGCAACCTTGTCCTTATTGGGAACACCTGAACCGCTTTCAATACCGCATTCCTTCTTGATAAGAACAGCAGCCGGCGGAGTTTTTGTAATAAATGAAAAAGAACGGTCTGCATAAACAGTAATGACAACAGGGATGATAAGCCCCATATCGCCTTTCGTTCTTTCGTTAAATTCCTTAGTGAAAGACATAAGATTAACACCGTGCTGACCTAAGGCCGGGCCGACCGGAGGAGCCGGAGTAGCTTTCCCTGCAGGAATCTGCAATTTAATATAACCTATAACTTTCTGAGCCATTTTAACAGCCTCCTATAATTCTTATACAAATAAGACGAAAAAATGTTTACATCTTCCGCCTCAATGCCGCCACGCGCACGCGCTACGCTCAGCAAGGCAGCACATCACAGCAAACATACACTGTCGAGATCGATCTCGGCGGGGATATCCCTTCCGCCCATCGAAAGAATGACACGTACCTTTTTGCTGTTCATATCCACCGTCTCCACAATACCAGTAAAATCTTTCATAGGTCCGGCGGTCACGCGAACATTATCACCCTCGTTAAACGGAGCCTTAACAGTCTCCGAAATAAAGTTCAGCTTTTTAACCTCTTCATCAGTCAGAGGCACAGGCTTTCCCTCAGGCCCTACAAAACCGGTGACTCCGCGAATACTTTTGATCATTATCCATGCGTCGTCATCAATGATCATATTGAGAAGAACATAACCGGGGAAAAGTTTGCGCTCGGTTTCTACAACCTCGCCGTCTTCCTTGACTTCCTGCACCTTTTCCGTAGGAACACGTACGTCAAAAATATATTTTCTCAGATTACGAAGCTCAACAAGTTTTTCTATACCGGTAAGGACTTTATTTTCATAACCTGAATAAGTATGGATAACATACCAGTGAGGTGTCTGATCAGCCATGGTGCTTCCTCCGTTGATATTTCACTGCCCCAGTTCCATCAGCAGAGCTACTCCCGTTTTGAAAATCCAGTCGATAATACCTATAAAAACGGAACAAATCGCAGCTACGACCAATACTGTCACAGTGTTATTGACGACCGTTTTTGCAGACGGCCACACGATTTTTGAAACTTCACTTTTTAATTCCTTGAAAAAACTTCCGATTTTTTTAAAGGCGACGTTCTTCTTGCCTTTTTTTTCTTTAACCGCTTTCGCTGTCTCAGCGGGCTTCTTTTCTTCAGCCATTATAAACGTCCTCCTTATTTCGTCTCTCTGTGAAGAGTGTGTTTCTTACAGAATCTGCAATGCTTCTTCATTTCCAGCCTGTCAGCCG
>CALWNV010000114.1 GCA_944382895.1 uncultured Clostridia bacterium
AAAAGCGTACCGAACAGTGAGGCGGATTGAATAAAGGGTGCAAATTCAGAAATTGTGGCTCCGAGTCTTGTCCACGGGAAAGCGAGATCTCCAATCATTTCCTGGAGAAACTCGCCTAAAATATACAGAAGTGAAAAAACTATCGGTGCGGGAAGGTTCTTTTTAACTAATTTGTTGTATGGGATAAACGCAAAAACCATGACGAGGCTTTCAACTGAGGAAGCCGCAATGATTGCTGCTGACATTATTAGCCATGAGGAAAAATATGAAAGATCCGTATCGGGGATTGGACATAAAGTATAAAGCCATAAGAGAGTCGGGATATGATAACACATGGAAAAAATAAAAATTGAGGTTTTTATTTTTAGCTTGTGGTGAATAAACCTGAACAAAAAAAATA
Source organism: uncultured Clostridia bacterium (assembly GCA_944382895.1). GTDB lineage: Bacteria > Bacillota > Clostridia > Oscillospirales > UBA644 > QAKR01. The sequence goes on from CALWNV010000114.1 coordinate 401, forward strand.
AAAAAGGTATCAAAGCAAAAAATATTAGAAATGAGATCTCCGGGACTGAAAGGCATATACTGCAAATCAATCCTGAAACCGCGGCTGCGAATATAACTGAATTTTTTGTGATTTGTTTTTGGAGTTTTGCCTTCATAGTCCTTCACCTTTGTTCATATATATTATCGGGTGATTTTTTTGAAAAAAATATTTCGTGATGCGCTGACTCTCGGATTTTCTAATATTGTGATTACGGGAGCAGGATTTTTATTCTCCCTGTATGTTTCACGTATGCTCGGTACTTCTGGGGTTGGGCTTTATCAACTTATACTTTCTGTTTATGTCCTTTGCGCCACTTTTGCCACATCCGGAATCAGTCTTTCGGTAACACGTTTGGTGAGTGAAGCATTAAGCCTTGAAGACACAAAAGACGAGGTACGTAAAATTATGCTTCGATGCCTTGGCTTTTCAGCTGTTGTCGGATTGTCTGCCGGAGCCTTGATGTTCGTTTTTTCATGTCCGGCAGCCTCTGTTTTTCTCGGACACCCGGAGACGGTTACATGCCTTCGTATTTTATCGTGCGGACTTATGTTTATGTCTTTATGTTCATGCTTTCATGGTTATTTTATCGGAGTGAGACGTGCGACCGGTTCTGCAGCCGCAAGCCTTGTTGAGGATTTTTGTAAGATGGCTGTGGTTATTATAGCGTTTACGGTTAAAAGTCCGGAAAATATAACAGAAGGTTGTGAGATAATATGTACGGCACTTGTTTTAAGCGAAGTATTTTCATGTCTTTGCGCATTTGTTTTATATATAACCGACAAAAACCGCCGGGGAAGAAAAAATCCTCAAAAAACTATAAGAAAGCTTTTCGGAATAGCCGCTCCAGTAGCCGCCAGTTCATATTTAAGAACAGGTCTTACTACTCTTGAAAATATCCTTATCCCCGTAGGGCTTGTCGCTGCCGGATTTTCTGAGAACGAAGCGTTGTCTCTTTTCGGATCAATGAAAGGTCTTGTTATGCCATTGATGTTCTTCCCTGCGTCATTTTTATGGGCTTTTACAAGGGTTCTCGTTCCGGAAGTGACGGATGCGTTTACAAAAGGGGATATGCCAAGAATAAATCGTATGGGATCCCGTGTGGTTAAAACAACTTTTATATGTGCGGTTTCCGTCATGGTCTTTTTTATAGCGTTTTCTCGGCCTATAGGTAAATATATTTTTCATTCCGTTGATGCGGGAAATTATCTTTTTCTTCTGGCCCCGCTTTTACCTGTGATGTACCTTGACGGTGTGGTGGATGCGATGCTTAAGGGAATGAATGAGCAAGTTGCAGTAATGAGATATAATATTATTGAAGCTGCTGTTCGTGTTTTTCTTGTCTGGATTGTTCTCCCTGTCACCGGATTTGAAGGCCTTGTTCTTACGATATATGCCGGAAACGCCATAAACGTGGTCCTCAGTTTGAGACGCTTATGCAATCTTACTGATATCGGTAAATTGAATATAGGTAATAAAATAGGGAAAAATATGAAAAACAGTAACATAATTTACAGGAAACGCACAAAAAATACCCATCATATATAATAGTGTGTTTTGATTGATTTTTATGTATGTCATGTATATTATACTATAGCAGACAATATGTTGCAAGTAAACAATACAATCTTTTTGTGACAATTTTATAAAGTCTCTTGCATTTTGCGCTAAAATGTGCTATACTCTTTACAAGAGCGGGATGATTCCGCTCTTTATGATTATAACAAAAGAAAAATATTCATATAGTTAAAGATATCGCGTCTGATCGACGCAAGGGGGAAATATGAGTGTTACGGAAAAGGTGAAAACACTTGCCGAACCGATTTGCGGAGAGGTGGGTGTCAGACTTTGGAATGTTGAGTTTAAAAAAGAAGGTTCTGAGTTTTTTCTCAGAGTTTTTATAGACAAGCCGGGCGGTATTTCGATCTCGGACTGTGAAAATGTAAGTAGGATGTTAGATCCTGTACTTGACGAAGCCGATCCTATTGAGCAGAGTTATTATCTGGAAGTTTCTTCAGCTGGCTTGACGAGGGAACTTTGTGAAGACTGGCATTTTGATGAATATATAGGTAGAGAGGTCCTTTTAAGCACATATAAAAGCGTAGACGGACATTCTAAACGTTTTACGTGTATCCTTACGGGATATGACGAAAACAGTGTGCGTTTCAATGTGTCCGGAGAAAATATATCTGTTGACCGCAAAAATATTTCTAAAATTGTAATTGATTTGTTTTAGGAGGAATAGTTAAAAAATGAACGCGGAATTTTATGAGGCTTTAGACGCGCTTGAGAAAGAAAAAAATATACCGAAGGATTATATGCTTGAAAAAATAAAAGCTGCTATCGCCGCTACGATAAAAAGAGACAGAAATGTTCCTGCGGAAAGTGTTGATGTCGTATTTGATAGGGAAAAGAAAACCGTTCGCGCTTTTATACGTAAAACTGTAGTTGATGAAATTGAATATCCCGGTCTGGAAATATCTCTTGAAGAAGCTAATAAAATCAGTAATCATTACCAGATAGGTGATACAGTCGAAATAGACGTGGACCCTTCAGAGGTCGGCAGAATTGCAGCGAAAGTCGGTAAAAACGTAATCGTCCAGGCTATAAATGAAGCGGTAAACGGATCTATTTTGCAGGAGTTTGAGGGTAAAAACGGG
>CALWNV010000115.1 GCA_944382895.1 uncultured Clostridia bacterium
TTATGTGCCACGCGCGAGGTGCTTAAAACCATTCTCGAAAATACCCTTTCGGCAGAGCAAGTTACTGTATCCGCAATTTTCCCGTATAGCGCACAAATTGAAAAATTTCAGCGTGAAAACCGCGATTTAATCAATGAAGCAAAGAAAAAATTCAAAAGTTTTGAGTTAGATACGGTGGACGCTTTTCAAAGCAGAGAAACGGATATTGTGCTTGTTAATACCGTGGTCACCGATCCTTCAAGAAGAAACTTTTTGAATGATTTTCGTCGCATCAATGTTTCTATGAGTCGGGCAAGAGATAAGCTGTTTATTTTCGGCAATCCAATCACTCTCTCACAAATCGATATGAAAGTTTCGACGGGAGGAAAACGCCGATATTTTGCAGATATTATTGCGGATATCAGACGTTTTGGCCAAGTGATAGAATACAAAGGAGGGATAAATTATGCGTCTGCCGATAGGCCTAAAATTGAACTTATCTAAACAAACGAAGCGTATTACAGTAAAATATAATACATTTGAAAAAGCGACGTATGATCAATATCTTATTTGCAGTTTGGTTTTGCACACAAAGCGAGATGCTGAGGACGCGCAACAGTATGTGCATGATATTACGGGCGACGGAAGTCTGAATCAACATTTTATGAGACTTTATGAAGGCATCTGTGTGTTTTCCGATGCACAACTGCAACAAATCATACGCGATTCAATGTATCCGACGATAAAAATTGACTCATCTAATCAATACGACTATTATCCGGAGCTTGACGTTTCTGTATTTTTGAATAAAGTATTTAGCGGCGATTTCGGGAGCTATGATGATTTAACGCTTCGTTTGGGAATACAGGAACAAGTCATTGAAAAAACGGTAGATGTTGTAAAAGAAACGAAAAATTCAGAATCCTATACGGTTGTGATTGAAGACGGAAATATGGTTAAAATTTGGCTTAAAGATAAAGAAGTACCAATCCCGGAGGAGTTTTTCCGGAATTCTTTAGTTGTGGATCTTACCGATATTTCAAAGTATCGCGGCATCGTTCACGATAAAGCAGAGGGGGGTAATTGGCGGGTGCTTACTTCTGCCGCCTATAACAATTTATTTGCTGATTCCAATTCTTTTTACGATGAAAACGGGGATCATAATTTGATTCAAAAGAATTATACAAAAAAAACGATGATTGCCTGCATATATGGGTTAAACATTTATCACGAAGACCATATACCCTATACAGGCAACGCAACATTGTGTGAAAGAGTACTAAAATTTTTAAAAGAAAACGGCAAACTCCGCGCGTTTAGCGTACAAACGTTGCTCGTGCTTTGGCGTCAGGTAACGCCATCTTTGGCACAAGAAGGCATCAATTCAATTTTATGGGATAGGACAGACAAGGAGGTCGCTCAGTATGGATTAAACCTCATGCAAAGAGGTATACTTTTCGGATGGAGCGACGAATCACTAAGAGTTTTCTTAAAATATGCCGATAAATCGCAAACACGCTTGATTTATGATGCTAATAAAAATTTGCAGTATCGCATCGACCAACTCCTTTCAATAAATTTTGAATCACTTACACCCGAACACCGAAAAAAAGTAAACAACTATTTGGAGGATTTAGAGGAAAAACGTAAAACGATTCGGGAAATCACGGGGGATATTACGACAAAAGGATTGCGGGAAAATGCAAAAGAGCTTGAATCCGATGATATAACGAAAAGGTTCTCAAAATTGTGTAATCAGCTTATCGGTCACGTCCAAAAAGGGTTGAACAGCGTAGATACTATTACACTTGAAAAATGGCTGCAGGATGCTTTGGAACTCAAAGAACTTTCCATACATATTGAGAGAAAGATTGCCGCAAAAAATCGCGGTGGTTATGATGCTTAGGGGATGAAGGAATATGTGTAGATGGATTAATAAAATTTTATCGATTATTTTATTAACTATGAGTATCGTTTCTTTTATGGGTTGTTCGGAGAATAATGACGATACTATTAAAATAACAGACATGTCCGGAACCGTTGTTGAAATTCCGCGTTCGCCAAAAAAGATTGCTGCGGTCTCTCCTTCAACGGGAGACCTTATGATAGCCTTTGGTCTAGGAGAATTGCTGGATGGAACATATTTCAGCACTTTGGACAACCCATGGGCGACAGAGATTTATCCGGAAGCAAAAGATTTTTACGGGTATGACTATGATAACAGTGTTGAAACATTTATAATGCGCGGTGTTGATCTTATATTTATCCCGGAACCTGCAACGGCACAAATGCTTCGTGAACACGGGTTAAATGCTTTATGCGTACGACAATTTGCTGAAGACGGATATGACGATTATGTTTTTTATTTTTCTGAAATGATAAGGCAAATTTGGGGTAGCGACAAGGCTGTTTCAGAAAAAATAGATATGTGGCAATCCGACTTTACCACGGCGCTGAATACAGTAAAACAAACTTTAGATGCGCACCCTGAAATTCAAACGCAAACGCTTTATTACATAAACGGCGAAAAAGACAGAGGACTCGGGTATACAGATCTTGGCAAATCATTATTGGAAACAGTATATAAGGCGCTAAAAATAGATTTCATCTGCAATCGTTTTGAATCCAATCGACCTTCCGTTGAAGCTGTTTTAGAGATTAATCCTGATATTATTTCCATCGGTGGAATCTATCAGAAAAAGCGCTTGAATGAGTTGTATTCGACAGAACCTTGGAATCAGATAAAAGCAGTGCAAGAGAATAAAGTTTATAATGTCCCCGTGGGATTTGTCGGTTTTGAGCAGACATGTTCCGCATCCGCGTTGTTTATTTATTCGCAGGCAAATCAGATTTATCCCGATTTGTTTGATTTCGATTTAGTGACTTTAACGCAAGAGTGCCTGCAAAAATATTTTGACTATACATTGACGGATGATGCGGCGCAAAATCTTCTTGATGGATATTTTAAAGACGGGAGCCTTATGATGGAATGAACAAAGAACGGAAAAAAACTATAATATGGCTAAGTATATCCATCATTATTTTGGTTATAATATTTTTTT
>CALWNV010000116.1 GCA_944382895.1 uncultured Clostridia bacterium
CAAAAGAACAATCAAAAACACAAAAACCGCAGCAAGAGGCAGTATAGGACTTTTATTCAATGAAACACTGACGGCGCTGAATAAAGAAGCTATTACAGCCAGCGGTATAAAACAATAAAAAAGAAAAGACGGGAATAGTACAGCAACAGCCATACAAAGCAAAGCTATTGCTGGAAAGAGAAAATTATAAATTTTCTTTTTCATATTTTTTATCGTCCTTTTTCTTCCGTGATCCCGGCAATACGCGGAAACCCCCGTCTCTGCCGTATAACAACCCATTTTAATAATATATATTATATACCAATTTTTATAATATGTCAACCTTGAATTTTCCTTTATTTTCTTAACCTTGACAAACAGGACGGTTTATGGTATTATTATAATAGCTTACGGAGGTGTCCCATGGATAAAACTCTTAAATTTAAATATACCGTAGGTCTTACGATTGCAATTATATTATCCGCAACCGTATTTTCGCTGTTTTTTCTATTCGGAAGCAATGGTATATTCGGTAAAGTAATTGCCCCGGAACAAAGCAAGGAAGCGGGACAGACCGCGGTACTTATAACACAGATCGAAGAAAAAACCCTTCTGGAAAACGCTATAAAAAAATATGAAGAAATTCTCGCGTCACCGTATATGATTTCAGTAACAAAAGACAATCCCCTCCCCGAGAATTATGAGCCTGAACTTACGGAACTCGATGGATTTCCGGGAATCATGTTGCAAACAGACGCGGCACAGAAACTGAATGAGTTTTTAGATGAGGTAAGAAGCCAAAATATACAGTTTGTGGTATTCGCCGGATACAGAACAGCCGAACAGCAACAACAAGCCTATGACCAAAAACGCGAAAGCATTGTTGCGGCAGGGTTTACTGATGAAGATATAATCAGACAAAAAACACAACTTACAACTGATCTTCCCGGATACAGCGAATATCAGACCGGACTTGCGGTAGATATCGGTCAAACAACTTCTGAAATAGCTTCCGAAGTCGTTCTGACTGAATTTTATAAATACGCCAAGGAAAATATATATAAATACGGGTTTATACTCTCAATGCCAGAAAATTCATATACCGGGTATGAATTCATGCCATGGCATTTCAGGTACATCGGAGATCCGGAACAAGCAAAATATATAAACGAAAAAAATCTTTCCCTTCAAAGTTATAAAGAATATCTGCAAAAGCAGATACAATCGAACAAATATCGTTTAGCGGAGATAGAAGCATCGTCACAATCACAATAAATAAACAAATAAGATACAATATATAAAACCCGACTCCTAACGGAGCGGGTTTTATATAAGTTTTTTTGAAAATGCAGGACAAATCCAAATAAAATCCGATATATCACAGTATAAAACACAAAACAACACAGCCGGAGGTATCAGGTTTGTCGTAATGATCTATTTTGATTATAACACATATCTTAAATCCAAATATGGTGAAAAAATATATAAACTTCCCGTTAGCCTACCCGTGACATGTCCTAACAGGGACGGAACAAAGGGTTACGGAGGCTGTACTTTCTGTGCCGAAAAAGGCGCAGGATTTGAAGTCAAAGACGCGCAGATCCCGGTAAAGATTCAACTGGCCGAAAATAAAAAATATATGGGTAAAAGATACCATGCGGAAAAATTCATAGCATATCTTCAAAATTACACCAGCACATACATGCCGGTCGAAAAATTTTATGAAACTCTGAAAGACTGTACCGGTAAAGATATTGTGGCAATTTCTGTTTCAACAAGGCCGGATTGCACAGATGATGAATATCTCAAAGCCGCTGAAAATATTTCGGGGAAAACGGGGACTGACATAATCTTTGAACTTGGTCTTCAGTCGGTAAATGAAAACACCCTGCGCCGGATAAACCGCGGACATACACTTAAAGACTATATTGATGCTGTCGTTCGTATAAAAAAACATGGTTTTTCAGTATGTACACACCTCATCCCGAACCTTCCGTACGATACGCCGGAAGACGTCGCGGCAGCAGCAAAACTTGTCTCCGACCTAAAAACAGATACCGTAAAACTTCATAATCTTTTTCTTATTGACAAAACCCCGATGGCAGAGGACTATAAAATGCATAAATTTGAGATATGCTCATATACCGAATATTTTAGTCTGATCGGCTTGTTTCTCAACAATCTTTCACCGAAAATAGCGGTCGAAAGATTTTTTGCAAGATGTCCTGAAGAAGGATGTGTATTCTCAAATTGGGGCAGATCCTGGCGCTGGCTTCAAAACGAACTTATGACATATCTGTTTCAAAACGGGATATCACAAGGTTCCTTATATATCGATGAAGGAGAAGATTCCGTGTCATGACACAAAATCAAAGTATAAAAACCGCTCTGGAATCAAAAAGCATATATTTGCTTGACATGGACGGAACGCTTTATCATTCAAACACCGTTATAGACGGAGCGAGGGAATTCGTAAAAACAATTTCAAAATCCGGCAAAGACTTTGTTTACATGACAAACAATTCTTCAAAAAACGCGAATGAATACCTCGCAAAGTTACGGCGGCTCGGTTTTGAGGCGCATAAAAAAAACATATTTACATCAGGAAACGCAGCAGCAATATACATAAAACAAAATATGCCGGCAGCAAAAATTTACGTATTGGGAACCAATGCGCTCAGAAATGAGCTTGACGCAAGCGGGATAAACACCTCCGACACAGAGGCGGACTGCGTGTTATGCGGTTATGATACGGAACTTACATATGAAAAAATAACAAAAGCATGTGAGTTTATAGCGGACGGAGCGGCTTTTCTGGCGACAAATCCGGACATTGTCTGTCCCGCCGAGAACGGGCGATATCTTCCCGACTGTGCCACTATCTGCAACATGATTATACAAGCTACAAAAAAAGAGCCGTTTTATATAGGAAAGCCGAGGCCGGAAATGCCGCTGAGCGTACTTTCTCTTTTCAAAAAAACAACAGATGACGCTGTGATAATAGGCGACAGGCTTTCAACAGATATTAAATGCG
>CALWNV010000117.1 GCA_944382895.1 uncultured Clostridia bacterium
GGGCCCGCCGCAAATCACGACAGGATAATCATTTCCCCTATCTGTTGAATGAAACGGGATACCCGCAAGATCAAGCATATTGAGAATATTACTGTAAGAAAGCTCATATTGCAAAGTAAATCCTGCAAAATCAAAATCTTTTACAGGAGTCTTTGTTTCAAGAGAGTAAAGTGGAACGCCGTGCTCACGCATAGCCGTTTCCATATCGATATCGGGAGTAAAAACCCTCTCACATGCGATATCCTCCATATCATTCATCATATGATAAAGGATTTTCATCCCAAGATGAGACATCCCGATATCATATGTATCCGGAAAACAAAAAGCGAATCTCAGGTCGGCCTCCCGTTTTACCACCGAGCCGTATTCTCCTCCGAGGTAATGCGCGGGTTTCTGTATCTTTGCGAGATATGTGTCAATAAAAGTATTTATGTCCATTTTCCCTGAACCTTCCGATTATTTCGGATATATTATAACAGAATAATATTTTTATGTCAACCGTATAAAAAATTAAACATTTTGCATAGCAGATAAAAAATATGAAAAATCACAATATAAAAAATATCGGGAAAATCGCTGTATGCTTGACAAAATAAAGCATATTTGATATAATAAAAGATAATATTCTCTGAAAGGAAAGTTGTTATGCCAACCGAGCTTGAAAAAACATACTCACCTCAGAACGTTGAGGATAGGATTTACGACTTTTGGATGAAAAACAATTATTTCCACGCCGAAATCGATAAATCCAAAAAACCTTTTACAATAGTCATACCGCCGCCGAACGTCACCGGTCAGCTGCACATGGGACATGCTTTTGACGAAACGCTTCAGGATATATTGATAAGATACAAAAGAATGTGCGGTTATTCTGCACTCTGGCTTCCGGGGACAGACCATGCGGGGATAGCGACACAGATCAAAGTTGAGGCGGAACTTAGGGAAAAACAACATATAACACGTTACGATCTCGGCCGAGAAGCTTTTCTCGAACGTGTATGGGAATGGAAAGAACAATACGGTTCTCGAATCATCAATCAGCTTAAAAAACTCGGCTCCTCATGCGATTGGGACCGAGAAAGATTCACGATGGACGAAGGCTGTTCTAAAGCGGTAAGAGAAGTATTTGTAAACTTGTATAATAAAGGACTTATATACAAAGGCTCACGCATCATCAATTACTGTCCTCACTGCAAAACTGCTCTTTCCGATGCGGAAGTCGAATATCAGGAGCAAAGCGGATTTTTCTGGCATATACGTTATCCGATAAAGGGTTCAGAAGAATATGTCGTAGTTGCAACGACAAGACCCGAAACCATGTTGGGAGATACAGCCGTAGCGGTAAACCCTCAAGATAAAAGATATCGACGCCTCGTCGGCAAAACTCTTATCCTTCCTCTTGTAAACAGAGAAATCCCGGTAATTGAAGATGACTATGTCGACAAGGATTTCGGAACAGGCTGTGTGAAAATAACGCCGGCACATGACCCGAATGACTTTGAGGTAGGAAAACGGCATAACCTTGAAGAGATACTTGTCCTCGACAATGAAGCAAAAATCAATGAAAACGGCGGGAAATACCGCGGACTTGACCGTTATGAAGCAAGAAAAGCGATAATTGAGGATCATGAAAAAATGAACCTTATAGAAAAAATTGAGCCTCATATACACAATGTGGGAACATGCTACCGCTGCAAAACGACGGTTGAACCGGTCGCTTCAGAACAATGGTTCGTCAGCATGAAGCCTCTTGCGAAACCGGCGATAGATGCGGTAAAAAACGGGAGCATAAAATTTGTTCCCGAACGATATGCAAATTCATATCTGCACTGGATGGAAAATATCCGCGACTGGTGCATTTCACGGCAGTTGTGGTGGGGGCACCGCATTCCTGCATATTACTGCGACGCATGCGGTGAAACGCTCGTATCAAAAGAGCACGCTTCGGTTTGCCCGAAATGCGGAGCTCCGCTGCGTCAGGATGAAGACGTGCTGGATACTTGGTTTTCTTCTGCGTTATGGCCGTTTTCAACCCTTGGTTGGCCGGAAAAAACCGAAGATCTTGAATATTTTTATCCCACAGACGTGCTTGTAACGGGGTATGACATCATTCCGTTCTGGGTTGCGAGAATGATATTCTCAGGTATTGAACATACCGGAAAAAAACCTTTTGACACGGTCCTTATCCACGGTCTCATCCGCGACGCACAGGGAAGAAAATTTTCCAAATCCCTCGGCAACGGTATTGATCCCCTCGACATAATAAACGATTACGGCGCTGACGCGCTCCGGTTCATGCTCGTGACCGGAAACAGTCCCGGCAACGATATGCGTTTTTATATCGAAGAAGTTTTGGCTGCGCGCAATTTTGCGAACAAGATATGGAACGCGGCACGGTTCGCCAAAACATATCTTACAATAAACGAAATCTCGCTTCCGGAAAAGCTGGAAATAGAGGATAAATGGATATTGCATGAATACAATAAAGCGGTAAAGGAGATCCGTGAAAATCTTGATAAATTTGAACTCGGCGTCGCGGCTCAAAAAATATATGACTTTGTATGGGACAAACTCTGCGACTGGTATATTGAACTTATAAAGCCCAGACTTTTCGAGACAAACAAAGACAAAAAAACGAACCTTTCCGCGCAGCAGGTTCTATGTTACGTTCTTTCAAACACAATGGTCCTTCTCCATCCTTTTATGCCCTTTGTGACAGAAGAGATATGGCAAAGCCTTCCCCATGAAGGTGAGGCTCTTATAATTTCGAAATATCCTGAATTTTCAGAAAAGCTCATATTTAACGATGCGGCCGCGTAAATGGAAAAAGATATAGCGAATATAAAAGAAATGAGACG
>CALWNV010000118.1 GCA_944382895.1 uncultured Clostridia bacterium
TTAATTATAGTTGATGATAATGGAGAAGGTACCGTTGCGCAAAAAGAAACGGAAGAAAGCATAAAAGATTTTATTGGATTGGAGAATATTTTATATATAAAACATGCAAAGAATTTAGGAGGATCTGCAGCACGAAACACAGGAATTAAGAGTTGCCATGGCGAATATATTACTTTTCTAGACGATGATGACTTTTTTATAGAAAATAGATTTGATAGAATTATTAAATATATGAAGAATGAAAATGTTAAAATCGCCTACTCTGCATGCATTTTTTTATGGAATGGAAGGATAAAAAATGTCCGGGGTGTCCCTCCCGGCGAAGATCCTATGTTAGATATGTTGTGTGTTAGATCGTTTATGGGAACAGGGAGCAATATGGTCTTCCATAAATCTATATTTGAAAAAATACTATTCGATGAATCTTTTTCACGCCATCAAGATTTTGAATTCATGCTCAGGGCTTTAGAAATCGAACACAATAGAATAGGATATGATGATTATCCCTCTGTTATTAAGGAGATGTTTTCATCATCGAATATTCCTAATCCTACGGCTTATTTGCAAATAAAGCAAAAGTATCTGGACACATTTTCCAGACTGATAAATACATTATATGCTGATCACAAAAATGAGATTTTTTGGAGTAATTATGTAGAATGCTATAAAACTATTATATTATCTCACGACAAAGATACAAAGAAATTTGTAAAAGACAAAATTAAGGAATATGGATCATTTACAATTCTAAATAGCATTGTTCTTTTTATGCGTCAAAAAATTTTAAGTTCAAAAGTATTTGGGTCAATTATCGTTAGTTTATATTCATGTTTTCAAAAAAATAAAATAGAAAAGGATATAAAAAAATACATCAAAAAGATCGTATAAAACACAGAAGGATAAAATATGAACATAACAGTTGTAGGGACAGGCTATGTAGGGCTTTCGTTGGCGGTACTGTTGGCGCAGAACAATCATGTAACTGCGCTGGATATTGTGCCCGAAAAAGTGGCGCTCATCAATCATAAAAAGTCTCCGATCAAAGATGAATATATTGAAAAATATCTTGCGGAAAAGGCACTCGATCTTTACGCTACAACGGACGCGGAAGAGGCGTATCGTGGGGCTGAATTTGTCATCATAGCGACGCCAACCAATTACGATGACGAGCGGAATTTTTTTGATACATCAAGTGTAGAAAGCACGATCGAAGCGGCGCGTCAACATAATCCGACAGCGACGATCGTCATTAAATCTACGATCCCTGTCGGCTTTACGGCGGGAACTCAGAAGAAGTACAATACAGAAAATATTTTCTTCTCCCCCGAATTTTTACGGGAAGGGAAGGCATTGTACGACAATTTATATCCTTCCCGCATCGTTGTGGGGAGTAAGACGGAGAAAGCCAAACAGTTTGCCGCTCTTTTGAAGGAAAGTGCGTTGAAAGAGGATGTTCCCGTTTTGCACGTCGGCAGCACGGAAGCCGAGGCGATCAAACTTTTTGCCAATACTTATCTCGCGCTCCGCGTGAGTTACTTCAATGAACTTGATACGTATGCTGAGATGAAGGGTCTGAATACAAAGGATATTATTGATGGAATTTGTCTCGATCCCCGCATCGGGAATTTCTATAATAATCCTTCTTTCGGGTACGGTGGATATTGTTTGCCGAAGGACACGAAACAGCTTCTCGCCAACTTCGAGGGAGTGCCCGAGAACATTATTCGTGCTGTTGTAGAGGCTAACAGAACGCGGATATCATACATTGCCAAGACGGTTTTGCAGAAAAAACCGAAAGTCGTCGGTATATATCGTTTGGTGATGAAGGCGGGATCGGATAACTTCCGTCAGTCATCGATGATTGCCGTCATGGAAGAATTGAAACCGCACGTAAAACTCTGTGTCTATGAGCCGATGTTTTCAGAAACATCTTTTCATGGGGTTGAAGTGGAGATGGATTTTGAGAAGTTCAAGCATAATTCGGATGTGATCTTGGCGAACCGCATGTCTGCGGAACTTTCCGATGTAAAGGGAAAAATCTATACGAGAGATCTATTTGGGAAGGATTAAAAGAATGGGAATGAAGAAGATACTCACGGCTTATTATCCATGGCTTAATGAAAATTTGTATATTGTTAATGTTCGTAATGCCATATTAAATTCGGGATACGAAGTAAAATCCTTCTACAGTATTTTTAAAAATCTCATAAAATTTTTACAATGTAAGATTGTTAATTTTAATTGGTTTGAAAATGCATTAACTTGGAGGTCGTATTGCAAAAAGATCATTGTTCTTAGGCTGTTAAAGATATTTCGAAAAAAAGTTATATATACGATCCATAATAAGCAGCCGCATGATTTGAAACATAACAAATATGCTGTAAAACTGATGAAAAAGTTATGTTTACAAGCTGTGGCAATAGTTGGGTTATGTCCGGATACTTTAGAGGTTGTGCAACAAATTGCTCCACAAACGTGTTCAAAAGTAAATATTATCCCTCATCCGAATTATATTCAAAATTACTTATTAACTAATTCTAAAAATCTGAGGGCGCGATATAATTTTACAAGCGAAAATCTTGTCTTGTTGTATGTGGGGTTATTAAGACCATATAAAAACATAGAGCTTCTCATTAAAATTGTAAATGAATTAAAAAATGAAAAAATCAGGTTATTGATAGCTGGGGAGCCATTCAATGGCGAATATTGTGATGAACTTTTACGTTGTGCACAAGGAAACCCTAATATTGTTTTTGATTTTCGATATGTTCCGGATGATGAAATAGTTTCTTACTATAATACAGCAGATTTAGT
>CALWNV010000119.1 GCA_944382895.1 uncultured Clostridia bacterium
AGACTGGGCGGAAATATCAGGATGGGTGTTTTTGCGACCCGTTCCCCGTTCCGGCCGAATCCGATAGGTCTTTCTTGTGTGAAGCTCGAAAAAGTTTGCAAAGACAGCAAGTTTGGGCCTGTGCTGTATGTATCCGGGGCGGATATGGTAAATAATACGCCGATTTATGACATCAAACCGTATCTTCCCTCTGCGGATTCCCATCCGGAAGCCCGCGGCGGCTTTACGGCGTGCTGTGAGAAAAAACTGCTCGATATAAAATTTGATGATGAGATCCTGTCCGCTATCCCGGAAGAGAAAAGGACAGCTCTTTGTCGCGTCCTTGCCGAAGATCCCCGTCCCGCGTATCACAACGACCCTTCCCGTGTGTACAAAATGAGCTTTTCTGACTATGAGATAGGATTTACCGTGGACAAAAATGAACTGACGATAAGGTCGGCTGAAAAACGCCGATAATATTGCGGCAGATCGATAAAATATTTTTTTGTTCAGCCGCGTGAAAGAACTTGTTTTCTATGTCCGGGATTTTGATAATGAAAATGATTTTATATAAAAATAAAAGTCCGGCTCTATCGGAGTGAGCCGGACTCAGTATTTTTTAAGGTTTAGATATTGAATTTTATTTTTATCCTTTCCATCATTTTTCCTGCGGAAAGCGACAGTATAAGAAGAAAAACGATATTTGATACCGCGTATATACACATAAAAGGAAAAGAGTTTATAACATACCCGATATACCTTGAAATGTTTAACCCCCTGTCCGAGGACAGAGTCCAGAAAAAATCAGACAACAGTGAAAACGCGATACCGGAAATAAGTCCGTATCCCGCCAGCAGTATTTTACTTCGTTTGAGAGGCGACGCCAGAATTCCTCCGACAAATCCGATAAGACCCCATATGATCATCTGGAACGGAGTCCACATACCCTGCCCGAAAAACATGTTTGAAACAAGCGCCGACAAAGCCCCGGTCATAAACCCCGCTTCTTTCCCGAAATACATCGCCGTAAAAACCGTAATCGCCGTTACAGGTTTGAATCCGGGGGTCGGCGCGAAGATTATCCTGCTTATGACCGATACGGCAACCATGACAGCTATGGTAACCGTTTTTATCGCCGGCGCCTCGCTTTTTTCGAAAGACAGAAAAAAAGGGATACAGGAAAGTACCGCTGCGCAGAGCGCGATCCACATATACATGTTTTCCCCAAAAAATATCGTGCCCGTCACGGTTATAGCCGGGACCAGAAGAAGTAAAAATATATAAGTAAAAATCTTTTTGACCATTTATTCTATCACCTCGTTTTCCCGGCATAATCGTACCACTTGATCGCATGTGACGCAGCCTTTGTATATATGCCGTGATATCCGGCTTGCCGCGGTCGTGTAAAAACAGTTTGACTCAAAAAATCTGTCCGGGACATCTGCGTCCGTTATTTCCCCGTTGAAAAACAGTGCGCATCTGTCAGCGTTTTCCGCCGCGAAATTTACGTCATGCGTAGCCGTGATTATTGTCAGTCCCTCATTTTTAAGGATTTTCAGGGCTGAACAGAGATTTTGTATGGAACATGCGTCAAGCCCTTTTGTGGGTTCGTCAAGGATCAGTATGCGCGGCTGTGTAAGGAGAATTTTCGCAAGTGCGCACAGCTGCTGTTCACCGCCGCTCAAGTCGTAAGGATGTTTTTGCAGCAACGCACTTATACCGAGTTTCTCAGAAACGGTATGTGTAAGTTGTTGTTTTTCGTTGCCGGGGATATTTTGCATATCCGTAATTTCGGCAAAATCCTCTTCAACGGAGCTTTTTATAAACACACAGGACGGGTCCTGGGGTAAAAAGGCTATATTGTTTTTGTACAATTCGCCGTTTTTATATGTCTTTGTTCGTTTCCCGTTAATGTATACGGCACCCGCGTACGGCTTAAGTATGTCCGCGATTATCCTCAGTGTAGTGCTTTTACCTGTCCCGTTGCCTCCGAGCAGACAGAAAAATTCACCCCGGTATATGCTGATACACGCTCCGCGCAAAATATCCGGCGCGTTCTTTTCGTACCGGAAATATATATCTTTCAGCTCAACAGCTTTTTCCGTCCCGCGTATATATTTTTTGTGCGGGAATTCTTTGACGGTTTTATTGTTGAAGTGTTTTGTGATAAAGCGTTTTCCTTCTTTAACGGACAGCGGGCATTCATCTTCTATGCCGAACGCGTCAAAAATGCGCACGGCGCTTGGGAGCCCCGGCAATATATTTTGTTTTTCGGGTGTGTTTTTTATGCGTTTGCAAAACGCGCGCGGACTATCCGACAAAATGATTTTCCCGTCTTCCATCAGAAAAATTTTGTCCGCAACAGGCAGGATATCTTCAAGACGGTGTTCAGCTATAATCACGGTCAAGCCGAGTTCCGTGTTCATTTTTTTTATCATCGAGATAAACTCTGCCGCGGCAACAGGATCAAGCTGGCCTGTGGGTTCGTCAAAAATAATGAGTTCCGGCCGCGTCGCGGTAACAGCCGCGAGATTAAGGATCTGCTTTAATCCGCCCGATAACTCATATGTTTTTTTGTCAAGGTGATTTTGTAATCCGAAAAATTCCGCCGTTTCCGCGACTCTCAGTTTCATCTCTTT
>CALWNV010000120.1 GCA_944382895.1 uncultured Clostridia bacterium
TTTTCCCATCCGCTTTTAACACTGGCGAACCGGTCAGGCTTCCCGAAAGGTATATGTCTTTAAACCTCCCCTTTTCGGCGTTTACAATATATTTAACTATATATGATATCTCTCCTTTAAGAGTGAGCCCCGTTACACTGCATCCGTCTCCGTACCCGATCAAGCCTCCTTTCATGTATATCGTATGTCCGTTCCCGTCAAACATCCCGCTAAAAGGATAAGTTTCACTTCCTAACGCATCTATAGTTTTGCCTGACAAATCTATATCGTCCATGAGTTTATAGTTCAGCTTTCTCGGATCAAAAAGCTTCGGTTTGTATTCTTCTGCGTCGAAAAGAAAAATATCGCAGCCGGAGGAATAACTTATAAAAAGATATTCCAGTTCTTCTCCGGTATAGATCAGCGCACTTCCGTCAATAACGGGTATGTATGAAAAATCTTTTTCTTCAGCGCTTATGCCCGTCCGTATGCTGCCGATACATACGAACATTCCGACCGTCAATATCAAAATGATCACAAACGCCATGATTTTCATCTTCTGACTCTCTGATTGCTTTTCCATATTTTACCATATTTGTTTCATTTTGTCTATTATTGTCGAATATTTTACCCGCCCCTGTCACTGTGTCATTCTGAAAAACAGACTGATACTCCTTTTTATTAATTCATATGTTCGATAAAAAACAATCCTGATCAATCCGGTAAAATCTTCAAATCCGATAAAGCTTGAAACATCCTTTATCTCCGCTCCGGAATGACTCATGTCCGGAAAAGCATGATCGTTGAAAAAGCGGTGTGTCTCAGTTTATCAGAAACCTGTACCGAGGCGATCCTTCCGCTCTGAAAGTCTGTGATATCCCCGAACTTTCATATATCCGATATTTTTCGCCCTTCTGAAATTAAAAAAACAAAAATGCTTTGCTTTCACGGACTTTTATTCGCATGTAATACTTTTCCGCGATATGTCAATCTGAAAAATGCTTTTTTTAAAACAATATTTAATGAAAAAAAAAAAACGTTGCGGCACAGACATGACCGCAACGAATTGGTACCCCCAAGGGGACTCGAACCCCTGATTCCGCCGTGAGAGGGCGGCGTCCTAACCGCTAGACTATGGAGGCTTACAGCGTTTTGCAACAGCTTTCATATTATACCAAAGAAGCTTAAATAAATCAAGTAATTTTTACGGTGTTTTTTCTTAATTTTTTTAGTAATTTAGGTTTACAAATCCGGCTTTTACATATATACTATATATAAACAAACATCTTCCTGCCTTGTTCGTTAGCGGA
This sequence comes from uncultured Clostridia bacterium, assembly GCA_944382895.1. Taxonomy (GTDB): domain Bacteria; phylum Bacillota; class Clostridia; order Oscillospirales; family UBA644; genus QAKR01. The sequence goes on from CALWNV010000120.1 coordinate 1,290, forward strand.
TCATATGCGTCAACCACATTACCTTAAAGGGAACGATGTCCGGCAATCAATGTCAGGCCTCTTGCTGTGATGAAGCAAATCGGATCATATCCACAGTGGAAGACAACGAACGTCGGCTAGTTACCCACCCTGTTAGCTGCAGGTTGAGGGTTGTCCGCGACGGCAAGGCGGGATATTTGTTTTATATGATCATTTTGCTTTTGCTTTCGTATTTTTTTGCACTTCCGTCGGTATTTGTTTTTCTCTTTCGGACTTCCGACGTCTTTTTTTACCATTTTCCGATCCTTGCTTTCCGTCTTGTACTTCCGCCGGGTCTTATATGTTTATTATTTGCCGGATTTTATACTTTGTATCGGGCTCTTGCCGTTCTCAATATCGGATCATTAATTTCATTTTTAAACAACTGCCCGTTCGTCCCATGTGAGAAACTTCTTTTCCGCTATCCGGAATAAACATCAAGTCTTTTCTTTTTTATTGTTTTTCAGACTTCACGGAAAAAACAATGCAAGAATTTATCTTCGTTTACTTCCTGTTAAAAATAATTAAATTTCTTGTACTTCGTCAAATATCCTGTATAAATATATTTATCCCCGGAAACATTACAAACATTTAAAATAAAGGCAAATTTATTCCTTCATACAGCTTCGGACTCTCCGGTTTTCGGGCTTTCGTACTTTGCCGGCTTTATAAGTATGTAATTTCTGCTGCAAAAACTCCTTTTCATTTGTATCGAATAATATTCGCTTTCTTCCGCAAACTTGAATCCGCACTTTCTGATCACTCCTTCAGATCGATAATTTCCGATAAAATGCGCAACTGTTACGGCTTCTGAAGAAGTTTCTTCAAATAAATATTTTATCGCCCTTTTCACAGCTTCCGTCATAAGTCCTTTTCCCCAATAATCCTCGGACAATACATAGCCTATCTCTACAGCTTTGAGGTGTGCATATTTCTTTTTTCCCTCTGTCCAGGATTTATGAAACCCAAGAGACCCTATTACCTTATCGCTCTCCTTCAGTTGGATTGCAAATACATTTTTCTCTGCTATAAAACAGTCCAATATTGCTCTTGTGTTTTCCAAACATGCATGATGAAGCCATCCCGCCATTTCACCAACACCTTCAACCGAAGCATATTCATAAAAGTCATACAGATCATCTTCTCTCCATGTCCGGAGGATAAGTCTTTCGGTATCCAGAACGACGTCGGTCAAATCTATATTTACCGTCATAAAAATATATGCACCTTAATAAAAGTCGGTATCCTTCCTCTTTTTTACGATTACAGTCGTTCAT
>CALWNV010000121.1 GCA_944382895.1 uncultured Clostridia bacterium
ATAACAACAGACGCATAAAGTACAAAACATCTTAAACTAAATCTTACAAGAACAAAATTAAAAAAGCTTAATCAGTATATAAAAAAAAAAAAAAAAAAAAAAGAAAAAAAAGCCCTTTCAGACGCAGGGCTTACCGCGGATAAAATTGAAAAAGTTTTGCTTGTCGGAGGTTCATCACGTATCCCCGCTGTACAGGAAGCACTTAAGAAATTTATCAATAAAGAACCGCATAAGGGTATAAATCCGGATGAATGCGTTGCTGTAGGCGCAGCTATACAAGCAGGCATTCTCGGAGGCGACGTACAAAACCTTGTCCTTCTTGACGTAACGCCTCTTTCACTTGGTGTTGAAACTTACGGTGGGGTTTTTACGAAAATAATTGAAAGAAATTCCACAATACCCGTAAAAAAGAGCCAGATATTTACAACCGCACAGGATAACCAGACAAGTGTTGAAGTTCACGTACTCCAAGGCGAGAGAGAAATGGCTGCCGATAACAAAACTCTCGGACGTTTCCACCTTGACAACATCCCCCCGGCAAGAAAACAAACTCCGCAGATCGAAGTAACTTTTGACATTGACGCGAACGGTATTGTAAACGTTACCGCAAAAGATCTCGGAACAGGAAATGAACAGCATATTACTATCACGGCTTCCACCAACATGTCAAAAGATGATATTGAAAAAGCGGTCAAGGAAGCAGAAAAATTTGCCGCGGAAGACAAGAAGAAAAGAGAAGAAGTGGAAATACGCAACAACGCAGAACAAACATGCTATCAATGTGAAAACAGCTTAAACGAAATGGGTGATAAGCTTTCCGCGGAAGAGAAAGCACCTATTGAAGAACAGATAACAAAGCTTAAAGAAACACTTAAAGGAACCGACACGGCGGCAATCAAAGCCGATACAGAAGAACTTCAGCAGCGTTTTTATAAAATCGCCGAAAAGATTTATCAGCAGTCACAAGCACAGTCCGGCACGAATACCTCGGCAGACGGTCAGTCTGAACCCTCTTCCGATACAACAGTCAACGTTGATGATTATAAGGTTGATGATAATAACGCCGATAAACAGTAATAGCTGTTACAGGGAGGTGAAGAATTTTTTCGTCTCCCTGTAAAAAACACAATAAATATATACGATGCAGCAAATCTAAGAACAAAACTGCGTCTCAATGTTACACAGAGGTTTTTTAATGGAAAAAAGAGATTATTATGACATACTCGGCGTTTCAAAAACCGCATCAGACGATGAAATCAAAAGCGCATACAGAAAACTTGCAAAAAAATACCATCCTGACCTTAATCCGAATAACAAAGAAGCCGAAAAAAATTTCAAAGACGTAAATGAAGCTTATTCTGTTCTCTCCGATAAAGAAAAACGCCAGAGATATGATCAGTTTGGCCATGCCGGAGTAGATCCGTCTTACGGCGGCGGAGCCTCAAGCGGATACGGAGGGTTTACCCAAAATATCGATTTCGGTGACCTTGGAGATATTTTCGGCAGCTTTTTCGGCGGCGGCTCACGGCGCCGCTCATCGGCGATACCCGGTGAAAATATAAGCGCCTCCGTAACACTTACGTTCAAAGAAGCGGTTTTCGGATGCGAAAAAAGCGTAAATATACGAAGAAGAGAAAAATGTCCCGACTGTGACGGAACCGGCGCGGAAAAAGGGACCTCATACCAAACATGCCAGACCTGTAAAGGATCAGGTATCGTACGCCAGGCAACTCAAACACTTTTTGGAATGTTACAAACGGAAAAAACATGCCCGACATGTAAAGGTTCAGGTAAAATAATAACAACTCCTTGCCGAAGCTGTAACGGATCAGGGCAAATACGAAAAGAACGCCGGATAACCGTCAAAATCCCCGCAGGAGTAAATAACGGTAACACTCTCTCGATGAGAGGAGAGGGCGGGCACGGGCTCAAAGGCGGGCCTAACGGAGACCTGAATATCTCGATCAAGGTACTGTCAGACCCTATATTTTCACGCAAAGATTTCAATTTATATTGTGAGATCCCTCTTACATTTGTTCAAGCGGCTCTTGGAGCCTCAATAAATATTCCCACAATTGACGGTGACAACATAGCATATAAAGTTCCTGAAAGCACTCAGAGCGGGACTGTTACAACATTCAGAGGTAAAGGGGTTCCGTACCTCAACGCCAGAGGCAGAGGAGACATGTTTGTAACATTTCTTGTCGAAACGCCTAAACACCTATCCTCAAAACAAAAAGAATTACTCAAACAGTTCGATGCAGAGTGTTCAGGAAAGGTTTATGAAAAATCAAAATCATTCTGGGAAAAACTCAGCAGACAATAAAAAAGTCCGTTCACGGAAAATGTGAACGGACTTTTCATTTTGGCTTATTTATATGATTATAACACTGCTTTGACTTAATAACGAGTTTATTATATTTTTAGTTTTTGTGAAAGCTTCTCTGACAATAATTCAAGCGTTTCGGCGCAAAACGGATTTTCAAGTCCCGCTTCTTTGACCAGTTCCGTAAAATCTTCTGTTCCGCCTTTTTTTTGATTTTGCATATATTTTTCAAACGCGCTATTATAATCATCCAT
>CALWNV010000122.1 GCA_944382895.1 uncultured Clostridia bacterium
ATATGATGAAGGAAGCGATGAAATCGGTCAGAACGGAAAAGATGACCTTTGCCGCCCGTGATTCCGTTTTCGAGAATACAGAGATAAAAGCCGGTCAGATACTCGGCCTTGTTGAGAATACCGTGAGATTTGTTGAGGATGACAGAAGCGTTTGTATGAAAAAACTTGCTGAGGAAATTTCCGACGCGGCATATGTCACATTGTTTTACGGTGAAGACACGACAGAAGAAGAGGCTGAGAAAATGGCCGGTATAATAAGGGAAACGATCGGCCCCGATAAGGAAGTCGCCGTTGTAAACGGCGGGCAGCCGGTTTATTATTATATGCTGTCTGCTGAATAAAAAAGGAGATTGTATGGCTCAAAAAAACAAGTACGCCAATGTGGGCGGACAGGCCGTAATGGAAGGCATAATGATGCGTTCACCCATCAAAAGCGTATTGGCTGTCCGCAAACCGGACAAAACGATACATACCGAAAGAATAGATGTTAAAAAGTCTGTTAAGGAAAAATATAAGTTTTTATCTTTTCCGATTATACGCGGGGTCGTCTCATTCGTGGAAAGTATGGCTGTCGGATATAAAGCTTTGATGCGTTCCGCGGAAATCGCTGCATTTGAGGAAGAAAACAAAGAAACAGATTTGGGGGAACGTGACGGAGAAGCGTCTGTTCAGGAGCCCGATTTGGTTGCCAAGCCCCGGAAAAAAGAAAAAGAGGGCGGATTTATACTGTATTTATCGTTGTTTATAGGTATAGTTTTCGGTATAGGTCTTTTTGTGGTTTTGCCTCAACTTATAACGAATTACGGTATAGAAGCGCTTTTCAGGACTGATCTCGGTATATGGGAACAGCTTGTAAAAGGTATAATAAGGATAATCATAGTCCTTTTATATATAGTTCTGGTCAGTTCTACAAAGGAAATCAAAAAACTATTCAGGTATCACGGAGCGGAGCATAAAACTATTTTTTGTTTTGAACACCGTGATGAACTTACGGTTGAAAACGTAAAAAAATACTCGCGACTGCATCCCCGGTGCGGGACGAGTTTTCTGCTTATCGTTTTAATCGTAAGCATATTGTTTTATACGATTTTATACATGATCCCTGTGCTGGGGAGTTTACATCCACTGATTAAAGTCATTGTTAATCTGATATTTTTACCGATCGTCGCGGGCTGCGGTTTTGAGGTCCTTCGTTTTACAGGCAGACACGAAAACACGTTTACTCGGATACTCGCGGCTCCGGGGAAAGCTTTTCAGCTTTTGACAACGAAAGAACCGGATGATGACCAGATTGAAGTCGCTATCGCCGCACTTAAAGAATCCCTTACTGATGATGAGACAGGGGAATTGAATTTCGACGCGGCATACAGATTTTCCCGGTGATGAACTGGTATAACGATTTCTTGAACAAATTAAAAAATTCAGGTATAGCCGACGCCGATACGCAGCTATGTGTTCTGACGGAGTTTGTAAGCGGTATCCCGTATTCGGAAATAATCAAGAAACGTATTCTTGCCGCAAAAGATAAAAAAGTTTTTTTGTCTCTCCTTTCCGATGAACAGATAGAAGACCTTGAAAATAAGGTTTTTCTTAGGGCGGAGGGTGTTCCTTTACAGTATATAACTGGTAAAACCGATTTTTACGGCAGGGAATTCCGATGCCGCCGCGGTGTATTGATCCCGCGTTTTGATACGGAAACGCTGGTCGATGCCGCATTGACGGTGTTAAATGACGGGGATTCCCTTCTTGATTTATGTTGCGGCAGCGGTTGCGCAGGTATAACACTCGCTCTTGAGAGAAAGATCATGCTGGATCTCGCAGATATAAGTCCGGACGCTGTCGAGCTTGCCCGGGTGAACGCTGAACAGTACGGGGTAAACGCCGGGATCTTTTTATATGATGTTTTTCACGATAAATTAAAAAAACAATATAATGTTATAGTGTGTAATCCTCCTTATATAAAAAGCGGGGAAATAAAAGATCTTTCAAAAGATGTTCGTGCTGAACCGGTTCTCGCGCTTGACGGCGGAATCGACGGTCTGGATTTTTACAGATATATTTCCTCAAATTATACATATGCACTTAAGCCCGGAGGCAGATTTGTTTTTGAATGCGGGGCGGGGCAGTCGGAGGCGGTTGCCGATTTGCTCAAAAAATCCGGCTTTGCGGATATTTCTGTCAAGAAGGATTACGCCGGGATAAACCGGGTTTTGATCGCCGGAATATAGTAACGAGGGTGTGAGATTTTGAGAGTTGCGGTAATTTTCGGAGGAAATTCAACTGAGCATGACATATCGTGCCTTTCGGCCGCGTCAGTACTCAGAAACATAAATAAAAATCATGAAGTGTTGAAAATAGGTATAACAAGAGAGGGAAAATGGTTTGTTACCGATTCCGCGCCGGATTCGGTCGAAAACGGAACATGGGAAAACGGCGAAAATATTCCTGTGGTTCTTTCTCCGAACGACAATGCGTTCTTGTTCGGCCCGGAAAAATTTATTCCCGATGTCGTTTTCC